>CAYLPW010000051.1:0-23132 GCA_964385665.1 uncultured Saprospiraceae bacterium | reverse complement strand
GTGCAACCTTCGACAATCCTTTACAATTTATCCGATCAACAACTTACTAAACATGCACATCGGATTCGACGCCAAACGCTTATACAACAACTTCACTGGACTCGGCAATTACAGCCGTCAGCTCGTCAGCGATATAGCGCACTATTTTCCCGAAAACGACTATCATCTATTCACGCCAAAAATTAAACACAACTCCGAAACAGCGCCCTTTTTAGCTAACCAAAACTTAGCAACCCATCAACCCAAAAACAGCATCAACGCACTTTGGCGCACGTCGGGCATCAAGAAAGACTTACAGCTACAAAATATCCAAATCTATCATGGACTGAGTCATGAAATCCCAATTGGACTGCATAAAACCAACATCAAATCCGTCGTCACCATCCATGATTTAGTCATCAAACGCTATCCAGAATATTTTCCGTGGCTCGATCGACAGATTTACGATTGGAAGTTTCGATATGCTTGTGAACACGCCGATCAGGTAGTAGCAATCAGCGAAAGTACCAAGCGCGACATTATAGAATACTATCAGATTGACCCAGAAAAGGTAAGCGTCATTTATCAAACTTGTCATCCTCGATTTAAGGAAAAAGTAGCAGAAGAAAAATTAGCAGCAATACGATCAAGGTATGACTTGCCTGCTCAATTTTTGCTGTATGTCGGAAGCATTATTCCTCGAAAAAACTTACTACCGTTGGTAGAAGCTCTTGCACAACTACCAAAAGATAGTCGACTACCGCTTGTCGTCGTTGGAAACGGGAAAAAGTACAAACAAGAAGTTGAAGCGCGTATGCAGCAATTGGGTCTTTCCAATTTAATTCACTTTATTCGTCCAGATTACGATGATCTGCCCGCCTTCTATCAACTCACCAATCTACTCATCTACCCGTCGACCTATGAAGGTTTTGGACTCCCCGTTTTGGAAGCCTTGTATGCTGAAATTCCAGTTCTTACGACTTGTTTTTCTTCCTTACCAGAAGCTGGTGGCGGTGGTGCGCACTACCTGGAAGATACCAGTGCTTATACTATTGCAAACGCTATTCAAAAGATACTACAGGATGATAGTTATCGTCATCAATTGATTCAAAGCGGACAACAACATTTGACTAATTTTGATGCACGTACTATTAGCGAACAGTGGATGGCGACTTATAAAAAGCTACTCACTTGAAAACAAAAATGATCGGTCAACACAAAGTCAACCGATCATTATATCTATTCTTTTAAATTTCCTAAATACTTGGTTAATAGAAGATGGACAATAGATTTATCCATACATATGTCTAGCCATTAACAGATTAGTCTATCATCTAATGTCTAAAATCTAAAATCTGTTAGCGATTCTCTTCCACCGCTCCTTTCAGACGCACTGGCACTTCTTGATAGCGATCATTGCGATACACTTTCATCGTCACCGTCTCCCCCACTCGTCGGCTACTGATCGCCTCTTGCAATTCAGGAAAAGATCGAATGTCTTTGCCATTTGCAGCGACAATCACATCTTTCCGACGTAGACCTGCTTCATCGGCAGCACTTCCTGGGACTACTTCATCCACAACAACACCTTGCGTAATATCTGCATTGATGCCCAGCTCTCGAATCGCTTGTTGCACCTCTTGATCGCTACTCATCAGATCCATCACTGCTACCCCCAACATCGCTCGCTCATAGCCTCCACTTTCAATAATATCATCCGCAATACGACGCGCTAGATTGATTGGAATAGCAAACGAGTAGCCTGAAAATGTTCCCGTACGTGTGGCAATCGCTGTATTGATCCCCAACAAACGACCTTCTGCATCGACTAACGCACCACCGCTATTGCCAGGATTGACGGCGGCATCTGTTTGAATAAACGACTCAATTGCTCCTCGCTGACGAGACGAATTAATCGCATCTATGGAACGACCTTTTGCACTAATAATACCAGCCGTAACGGTCGAGGTCAAATTGAATGGATTCCCAACTGCTAACACCCACTCGCCGATGTCCGCTACATCCGAATTGGCTAGATCAAGCGTTGGTAGACCATCTGCTTCGATGTACAAGACTGCCAAGTCTGCTTCTGGATATGTGCCAATTAGTTCGGCTTCATACTTACGGTTGTCATAAAGCGTAACCGTGATTTCATCGGCATAATCGACAACGTGATTGTTCGTGATGATGTACCCATCGTTCGTATAAATGACACCAGAACCTGATCCTTTTTTCGGTCCTAAATAATCGTCAAACGGATTGCCGAAGAAAAACTCAAGTGGATCATTGCTGCGCTTTTCACTTCTAGTATTTGTGACGCTTTGAGTCGCTTCAATATGTACGACGGCTGGCGTTGCCATTTTTGCGGCTTCCTTAAAATCAAAAGGAGCGACTACTTGCATAGCTTGCTGTCGGTTGCTCAACTGCGCTTTTACTTCTGTTTGTGCTGCATTTTTGTCTGTTGTTGTGAGCTGCAGTCCACCCAACACGATGAGACCGCCCATGATGCCTGCTACGAGGTAAGAAAAGATGTGCTTAAACATAGGATATATTTTTATGTGGTAGTTTCAATTGGTATAAAAATTAACTGTTGAGTTCCGTTCATTGTTAAAGGTGATATTTTGCTTTAACAGCAAATTAACGTGACTCCAACAAGAATCTGACATAGTGAGTAGCAAAGCTTGATATACATCGTCCTTATCTCCGTAAGTTAATCATCTTTCCCTATGTGCAATAGATAAGTACTAAAATCCGCCCCTATCGAACTAAAATAGCTATTCTCCAGTTTCCTAGAAGCGTTTTACCAGTTTTCAAATCATGTCTATAACGAAAATCCATACTTTATCCTCTCGCTTACGAACCGTCCGCGAAGAAGCAATCCACCTGCTGCAACCCCAGCAAGCGTTAGAATATACATTTCTAGATAACGAACAATTTTTAGAAGGTTTAGATTGGGGTATTCCTAGATATGGACATCCTGAGGGGAAGATCATTTATCATATTGAAGAGGTATTAGAAAATGTTGCACGGATTCCAAATTTGGAGAAGAAGGATTTGTTGAGTCTGCGGTTGGTGGCTTTTGTACACGACACGTTTAAGAACTTGGAGGACAAAGCGAGACCGCGTAGTTGGCTGAAACATCACGCTGTTTTTGCCAGAAATTTTTTGTCCAATTATACCTCGGATAAAGAGCTATTAGATTTGGTAGAACTCCATGACGAAGCCTACTATGCTTGGCGCACCATCCATATTCAGCATCAGCCAGATTTGGGAGCATTGCGAAAAGAACGCCTGCTGAATCGAATGGGTGATAACATTCAACTGTACTATCTATTTTTCAAATGCGATACCATGACAGGCGACAAAATGCCTGCGCCATTAGACTGGTTTGAAGCTTCTATTCCGAATATTGAGGTGACGGAATTGTGTGGAGATGTTAGACGTTAGACAAATTTAAAAAGCCCATCCATCAAACTGTTGAATAGGCTTTTTCTATACCAAAATGTTTATCAAACATTTGCTATTTACTTTTCGAGCTAGAACTCTTTGCTTTCTCCATCTTTGGACGTGGCGTTCTATTCTCATTCATCGCTGCCGTCCACTCTTCGATTGATTCGTTATTATTGCGAATATAAGGCTCGTATTGTGCTTTTTCTGCCAATGATCTAGACTCCTTCGCCTTCTCAATCGCATCTTCATAACGACCCATTTCAGCTAGAATTAAAGCTTCTGTACGCACCATCCAAAACTTCTGATCGCTTTCGTTGGCTTTACGAATCCAAATCAATGCTTGTGGTAAATCTTTGCCTTCTGTCAAGTAGTAAGAAGCTGCTTGATGATAGTCGCCTTGACCTGGACCTGCCATGACTTTTGTGATACTGTCGACTACTTTTTTGTCTGTTCCTAAAGTCATCGGGATGCTGACCAGCATATCTCCCCACATCAAATCCATGCTAGCAGAAGCATTGCGAATATTGTTGATGTCAATAGTAAACGTCTCCACCTGACGACCTAATTTTTTTGCTGGTACTTTGGTGACCAAAACGGCTGTCTTTTCTGCGTAGCCATTCCAACTTGGCGAATCGTAGTTGAAGAAGCGAACTTCCCATTCTTTTTCACCAGGATAACTTAAGATGCTGTAGCTACCTGCTTTCAAGTTCTTGCCGTCAATCTTGATGTCTTCGCTAAACGTAATCTTCGTGGCACTATTCGCACCAGTTCGCCAAACCTTCCCGTATTTTTCGATAGACTTCTCTCCTTCTGCTGCGAAAGCAGTTCGATCTTTCAAACTTGGACGAGAGTATTCGATCATCACTTTTCCTAGTCCCAAGTTCTGCTCTATTTTCGCAGTTGGGCTAGCGTCAGGTGTCGCAATTTGTGCATGTGAAGTCCAAGCAAAAGCTAACAGACTGAATATAAGTGTAAATTGTTTCATTTATTGATTAGTATTTAATGACTGAAAATCGGTTAAAAACGCCACAAAAATACACCATATTTGGGGATAATTTGGAGGCTTAACATCTTAATTTAATGACAACCGACGTTTTAGCACAAGCATTCGACTCAGAACAGTTCAGAATACAAGGACATGAACTCATCAATCTACTCGCCAATCATCTAGCCAATAGTATACAAGCCAAGACGGCTCATTCGCAAAAATGGGAGAATCCAGAAGCACGTTTAGCTTATTGGAAAGAACATTGGGAAAATGGCGAAACGGATGTAACAACATTAGCAAAAGAGATCATCGATCAATCGCTACATCTTCATCATCCAAAATATGTCGGGCATCAAGTTGGTGTACCAGCTCCCGTCGCGATTTTGTCTAGTTTAGTGAGTAGTTTGCTGAATAATGGGATGGCAACCTATGAAGTCGGGCAAGGCGCAGTGGCGATAGAGCGCATTGTAGCAGAACAGATTCTAGAACAAATCGGCTGGGAAAAAGGAAATGGCTTTTTGACATCTGGAGGAACGTTAGGCAATTTGACCGCTTTGTTGAGTGCGCGAAATATTCAGCGTACCCGATTGCAGCTCAAAGCGACCGATCAGTTGGCGATCATGGTGTCCGAACAAGCCCATTATTGCATTCAGCGAGCGGTGCATACGATGGGTTGGGGCGATGAAGGCATTATCAAAGTACCGACCGATGAGCGATTCAAAATGCGAACGGAACTGCTGCCAGAACTGCTAGCCCAAGCGCGTTTAAATGGTCGACGAGTAATCGCTGTAGTCGGTAGTGCTTGTACGACTTCGACAGGTAGTTTTGATGACTTGAATGCAATTGCTGACTTTTGTATAGCCAATAAATTGTGGTTTCATGTAGATGGTGCGCATGGGGCTTCCGCTTTATTTTCGCCCTCGCATCGGAAATTGATCGCAGGCATCGAACGGGCAGATTCGTTCATTATGGACTTCCATAAAATGCTCTTGACGCCTTCTTTGACGACGATTGTTTGCTACCAACAAACGATTCACGCCTACTCCACTTTTGAGCAACAAGCACAATACTTGTGGGAAAATCAAGAAGAATTAGAGTGGTATCATCCTGGCAAACGGACGTTTGAGTGTACGAAGTTGATGATGAGCGTTCGGGTTTATGCGATTTTGAAAACTTATGGCACGAAACTGTGGTCTTCTTATGTGGAGCGTATGTTTAACTTAGGTCGGCAGTTTGGAGATTTAATTAATGCCTCACCCGATTTTGAACTAGCTGTTGCACCAGAATGCAATATTATCTGTTTTCGATATACGCTATTTTCTGACGATACAAAGAATGACGGCAATGCCTTTATTCGACAAGCTATTCTGGAAGAAGGCGAGTTTTATTTGGTGCAAACTCGACTGAATGGTGAAGTTTGGCTACGCACCACTTTGATGAATCCGTTTACGACGATGGCTCATTTGACAGCATTGTTGGAGAAGTGTCAAACGATGGCTCGACGATACGTAGCGGTATCTCCTGATGTTCTATCTAAAGTCACCCCATGAATGTTCTGGAGTCACCCCGTGAATGTTTGGCTAGATTGTTTCGTTTGAGCTACCAACCTATCTTTGAGCCGAGTATTCGCGGGGTGACACTGTTTCTGGAGTCACCCCGTGAATGTTTGGCTAGATTGCTTCGTTTGAGCTACCAACCTATCTTTGAGCCGAGTATTCGCGGGGTGACATTACAAAACTTAAAAACAATAAAAGCATGAAACAATACTTGCTATTTTTCCTATTCCTTTTGACCACTTCTACCCTATTCGCGCAGAATAGTGTACCAGTGACTTTTCGTGTCAATATGAGCTACCAAATCGAGCAAGGTAGCTTTAGCCCAAACGGTTCTGCGCTTGATGTTGCAGGTACATTCAACGGTTGGGATGGCGCACAAAGCAAGCTGACCGATACCGACGGTGATGAAATCTATGAAGTCACGATTAGTGGATTTGTGCCAGGTGAATCAATTGAATTCAAGTTTCGGCGCGACGGTGATTGGAGCGGTTCGGAGGAATTTCCAGGTGGTGGTGCTAACCGATCCTACACGGTGCAAGAAGCCAACAACGAACCACTTTATTGGTACAACGACGAAGTGAGTGCAACTGGCGCACCTTTAGCTGGCTTTTCGGTAACAGACAATCGTGTCTACGAAGAAAGTCTGGTCTATTTCAACAACAATTCGGCTGGACAAATTACTAGCTACCGCTGGGAATTTGAAGGCGGTTTTCCGAGTTCTTCCAGCGATGCTTCTCCTGTCGTCCGCTATCGCTATCCTGGTACGTACGATGTCAAGTTGACGGTCAGTGGCAATGGGGAAAGCAGTGAAATGGTCTTGGACAATTATATAACAGTGGAAGAGCGCGATCTAGGAGAAATAGATTGGTGGAATGAGTCTGTTTTCTATGAAATATTCGTGCGCAGTTTTTACGACAGCGACGGCGACGGCATTGGTGATTTTAATGGCATTATAGAAAAGCTAGATTACTTAAATGATGGCGATCCGAATACGACCGACGACTTAGGCATCACAGGTATTTGGTTGATGCCTATCCACGAATCGCCGAGCTACCACGGCTACGATGTCATCGACTATCGTTCCATCAATCCAGACTATGGGACGATGGAAGACTTTCAGCGATTTTTGGAAGCGGCACACAATCGAGGCATTCGCGTTATCATTGATTATGTCGTCAATCATACCTCTACGCAGCATCCTTGGTTTGAAAACGCGGTAAGCGGAACGAACGCCGAAAAGCGCGACTATTACAACTGGCGAACGAGCAAACCGAGTTACGACGGACCGTGGGGACAAGAAGTCTGGCACGATAGCCCAACTGGCTTTTATTATGGTGTCTTTTGGGGAGGAATGCCCGATTTGAATTATCGAAACGAGGAAGTCACAGAGGAAATATTTAACATTGCTGACTTTTGGTTGGAAGATATTGGGGTGGATGGTTTTCGTTTAGATGCCGTAAAATATGTGGTCGAAGACGGCGATAAACTGGAAGATACGGAAGCCACTTTTCAATTCTTCCGCGATTTTCACGACCATTACAAAGCAACCGACAGCGAAGCATTCACAGTAGGAGAAGCGTGGACAAGCACCGACAAAATTCGTCCGTATGTGGAAGATGAAGGCATTGACTTTTGCTTTGATTTTGATTTAGGGTATGCTATGATTGATGCGCTAAACAGCGGTAATGCTGGACGCACGATGCAGCAATTGCAGCGCGTTTACAATGTCTACCCACATATGCAATACGGCACATTTTTGAGCAATCACGATCAAGATCGCGTCATGAGTTCTTTCAGTGGCGATGAGCGAAAAATGAAAACAGCAGCTTCTATCTACTTGACTTCGCCTGGCGTTCCTTTTCTATACTATGGAGAAGAAGTGGGCATGCGCGGCACCAAACCAGATGAATTTATTCGCCGTCCGATGCAGTGGAGTGATGAAGCATCCGCAGGGTTTACGACTGGTGTGCCGTGGCTGTCACCAGAAAGTTTCTACACGACCTATAATGTCGAAGCAGCAAAAGATGATCCTAATTCTATTTTGAATTGGTATAAAACGCTCATTCAAATCCGCGAAAGCGAACCGACGTTGCAAACCGGTACATTTCAAACCCTGCCAAACGATGCGAGTAGTGTCATCTCCTTCATTCGTCAGCAAGGCGAAGAATCTATCATTAGTATGATTAATGTCTCTTCCAATGCAGTTAGTGATTTCAATATTGACTTCAAGTTAAGTCAGATTTTTTCCAAGACCTATGAGGCAGAAAATTTGATTACTAACAGCTTAGAACAACTGACTATTGACGACAGCGATTTACTATCCAATATGAGTTTGGGCGCTTACGAAACGCGCCTCTATAAGTTGAGTGGGACGACTTCAACGAAGCAGGAAAAGATAACCTCCAATTGGCTCATTTATCCGAATCCAAGTTCGTGCATGATGACCGTCGAACTACCTGTGGACTATCGCGGCAGCTACCAATTTCAACTGACGGACATCAGTGGCAAGACTGTTCGAGGAGGTACATTGGACACTGTTGGTGATCGCATTCCGTTTGATTTGACTGGTCTGCCGAAAGGCGTTTACTTTTTGAAAGTACAGGATTTGGGCGTGAAAAAAGTGGTGTTGCAGTAAGTAAGGACTGATAAGCGCGAAGCGATTGCTAAGCCTTTCGTGAATGTTTACTTTAAGACGTCCATACAAAACAGAAAAAGCACTCTCTTTCTACTTGATTTAAGTATCGTAGCAAAAGGGTGCTTTTTCTATCATACTTCTATCTCAATCATCACTTCAAGCAGTTAAGCAACTTTTTCTGATTGTCGAAGATGGCACCTTTCACGACACCTACATTTAGTGCAAGTTCTACAATAACCTACCACAACTTAGTTGCTCTCTTCCCATCCTAAAAAACAGAAAAAGTAAGTCCGTAGCTACCTTCTTGAAACCTTTTACTACTAAACTAGCGTGGCTTTCTCAAAAGAAAATGAAAGGATCGTGAAGAATATAGTACATCAATTGTTAGAATCCTTTGAAATGACTGACCACACATATCTACCCCAAACTCACCAAGGTCACCCCATCTCCTCCGAACTCATCCGCAGGATGACTTGTCTTTTTCACCGCCTTGTATTCTCGCAATTTTTGCTTCACGATCTTCCGCAGAACACCAGACCCCTTTCCATGTAAAATGCGTAAGCTGTCGGCATTCGACAACAAGGCTCGATCCACAAAGTCTTCAACCATTTTTGACGCTTCATCCACACGCATCCCTCTGATATCCAATTTATTGTGAAAACGCGCATTCGTTTCTGTGGTATCGGTTTGCACACTTTTCGTCGTCCGAATATCTAAGGGTTCTTTTGCCAACTCTAAATCGCGCAGCTTAATATTCATCCGCATCATACCCATCTGAACGATAGCTTCTTTCTTGTTAATACTTTGTACATAACCAGTCGCACTACCCATTTTCATACGGACGAAATCACCTTTTTTAACGGGACGTTCCTCTTTACCGTTTTTCTTAGGCTGGTAATAGATCTCTTCTTTGAGGTTGGTGACTTCTTCTACTTTTTTGGCTCGCTCTTGTTTGACTTGCTGTGCCAGCTTTTTGGCGCGTTCTAAGTTCTTTTCCTCTTTGATTTCACGCATCAAACGCTCCAATTCTTTATTCTCACGTGCCGTTTGTTGCAACGATTGTTCTTTAGCTTCCAGCTTGACCTTCTTGCGTCGAAATTCCAAATCCTGATGCAGCCGTTCGTAGTTTTTAATGAGCTTTTCTAGTTTGCTAGACCGTTCTTCTGCTACTCGGACACGCTCCTCTAGGTCGCGTTTTTCTTGCTGCAAATCGACGAGCAATTGATCGACAGCTTTTTCATTTTTGCCCGTTCGATGCTTCGCATATGTCAATATTTTCTTGCTTAAACCACTTTTCTGTGCTATCTCAAAAGCGTAAGAACTACCAGGTCGCCCAACTTTTAGTTGATAAGTTGGTGACAAACTTTCTTTATTGAATAACATCGACGCATTGACTATACCTTTAGTTTTGAAGGCGTAGATTTTGAGATTGGAGTAGTGAGTGGTGATAACGCCAAAGACTTGACGCTCAAATAGTTCACTCAAAATCGCTTCGGCGATTGCCCCTCCGATTTTCGGATCAGTACCAGAACCAAACTCATCAATCAGCAGCAGCGTTTTGTCATTGGCATCCTGCAAAAAAGTTTTCATATTTCGCAAATGCGAAGAATAGGTACTCAAATCATCTTCTAATGACTGTTGATCGCCGATGTCTGCAAAAATCTTTTCAAACACGCCAAATTCAGAGATCTCATCGCACGGTACGAGCATGCCAGCCTGCACCATCATCTGTAGTAAACCGACCGTTTTCATCGTTACTGACTTTCCTCCTGCATTGGGTCCACTTAGCATAAGTAGACGATTTTTGCCATGTAAAGTCAAATCAAAAGGAACGACTTCTTTTCCTGCTGCTTTGTATTTCAACAGCAGCAAGGGATGTTTCGCCATCTGAATATTCAGCGTCGGTATATCGCTTAACTTTGGCATCTCGGCACGAAGATCAACCGCTAAACGGGCTTTAGCCTGAATGACATCATAAATAGCGATGAGTTCTTGATAGTCCGCGATCGGTTCGGTATACGGTCGCAACAGTGCACTCAAATCACGTAGAATTCGATAGATTTCGCGCTTTTCATCGGTCGCCAGATCAAACAAATCATTATTAATATCAATTACTTGATCTGGTTCTATAAATGCCGTTCGTCCCGTCGTGGATTCATCGTGAATGATACCGCGAATTTTGCGTTTGTGTTCCGCTGGCACACTCAATACACGCCGCCCGTTTCGGAAACTTTCTACATTATCAGTCAACCACCCTTGCTTGCGATACTGGTTGATGACGCCACGAAAAACTTTGTCTAGTTCACGTTCTTTCGACCCCACCATACGACGAATACGCTTTAGTTCGGGCGACGCATCAGGCTTGATTTTCCCCTCCTCATCGATCACTTTTTCGATCGCATCGATCAAGCTTCTATCCAACTCATAGTCACGAATAATACGGTACAATGATGGGTATAACTTTTGGCGCGACAAATAAAAAAACATAAAAATATCATGCATCTGTCGCAGCACCACATTGATGCGTTGTAACCCTTCTTCAGGTAGTACAAAGCCCTCTACATTAAGCATTCGTAGATCCTCGGACACGTCATCGTAAGTACGGACTGGGAAGCGGTCGTCGTTGTCTATTGTGGTGCGGTACTCTAAAACTTGTTTGAGTTGTCGACGCACCACTTTTATATCAGTAGCGAGTCGTGTTTGGCGTGTTTTTTCTTTTCCCAATTCCCCCAAACAGTTCTTTTCCACAAGTTGAAGAATCTTATCAAACTCCAACTTTTCGTATATATCTTTTGGCTCTAATTGCATATTCTGCTTATTATCTCTTTCAGATAATGTCATAAATTCCTTTTCAGCTACATCATAACGTTTAAGCGGGCATTGAGTTCCAAAAGTGTAAGTTCAGTTGCTCAATTTTAGATTGCAGCGGAACATTGCTACCTTATCGAACGTCACTTTGTCTCTACCGTTTTAATCTAAAATCAAGAAAAAATGAGCCACAAATCACAGCAAGACATTTACGACGAGTTTTACGATAATGTCAATATGATGCCTAGCGAAATGGAAGATTGGTTAGATACTGACCAGTCAAAATCAGTCGGTCAAGATAGCGGCGACGGTGAGTCTATCGGACGGAAATCAGCTAAAAAGATTATCCACATTAAGCGCAAGAAAAAAGCTAATCTTACCGACAGCGACTACGAGCATATGCAAAAGGTGAACGGCTATATTGCCCGTCACCGTGCGCAGCAACCTGATAGCGACATCAAAGAGAGTGATTGGCGATATTCGTTAAAAAATTGGGGATATGATCCTTGCAAAGAGATGGATTGTTGAAGACATAGCTTACTTTCCACTTTAAAATCTATTTGAACACATCTAAGTACGTGAATCCAAATAATCGACACTTTCATTGACGGGCTATTCCTGCCCTACGACACCACAATTTTAGTTGTGGTCAGGCGGGTTTCCGTTACTCGGTGTTAGATTTTGCTTCCATAACCAGTTATGAAAGTAAAATCTGCCTTGATTAACGAAAAACTAGCTAGGTCAAAAGTGACGCTTATTTACATCCAAGTACTTACTTAGTGTGACTGTACGAAGATGAGTTAAGTTTTTACTTATATTTAGGCATCTGTTTAATGAACATCTACATTTCAGGCATCTAAAACAAAACTCCTCCTCACATGAAAATTCAACGCCTCTTCGGATGGCTACTCAAAAGTCTCTCCTTTATCGCTGTTTTAGGCATTCTAGTACTCGCCACTAGTATTATTTTCTACTCCCTATATGAGGTCGTTTTGGTCATCAAAACCATTCTCAACGACTTTACGAAGGATGCAGAAATTATACTCAAAGCGTTGAAAGCGGTAGATATAGCACTATTGGGTATTGTCTTTTTCATTATGGGCGTAGGTTTGTATGAATTATTTGTCGGTCCTGTCGACAATTTGCCCGACTGGTTATTGATCGAAAATATAGATCAACTAAAAGCGATGCTGATTAAAGTTGCTATTGTGGTCATTGGCGTTTCTTTTACTGGAAGGGTCGTGACCTGGGACGGAGCATCCGATTTTTTAGGTTATGGTCTTGGTTTGGGTGCGGTGATATTTGCCTTAAGTTATTTTTTGAGCGTCAAAATGCAGGAAGAGAAATAAATGATCTTTCTGTGAGCCTTAGTAGATGAACTAAATATCAATTTTTGTCGTCTCTAGTACGCCTATTGGTTAATTTATCAGCACATGTCTTTAAAAATCACCATATTTGCGCCGATTTTTTGACCATTTATCACAAACTTGAGTACCCGAACAGCAAGGTTGAACTTTAGATTGGTCTTATACCTTCTCTTCTTTTAAACGATACTCAATAAAAAAAGAAATAAGTACTATGGCTAAAAAAGTAGCAATCAATGGCTTCGGTCGTATCGGACGTTTGACCTTTCGCAACTTGGTGGAGCGCGATGATATAGAAGTAGTTGCCATCAACGACTTGACAGACAATGCGACATTAGCGCAATTATTAAAATATGACTCCGCACACGGGAAATTCAATGGTACGGTAGAAAGTACAGCTGATAAACTAATCGTCAACGGAAAGGAAATTGCAGCAACAGCAGAGCGCGATCCTTCCAAATTGCCTTGGGGCGATAGTGGAATTGATGTCGTACTAGAGTGTACAGGCGTCTTCCGTAACCGCGAAAAAGCCGGCTTGCATTTGGAAGCTGGCGCGAAACGTGTTGTTATTTCTGCACCTGCTAAAGGAGGAGCTGGCAAAGCAGTACAGACCATCGTTTTGGGTGTCAATGATGATGAACTGGACGCTGACGAAACGATCTTCTCTAATGCTTCTTGCACTACGAACTGTTTTGCACCATTAGCTAAAGCGATTGTTGAGAACTTCGGTCTAGTACAAGGTTCCATGACGACGACGCACGCATATACGGCTGACCAAAATATTCAGGATGCCCCACACAGCGATTTGCGTCGCGCACGTGCTGCAGCTTATAATATTGTCCCCACTTCTACTGGTGCGGCAACAGCTACCGCAAAAGTAGTGGATGGTATTGAAGGTAAAGTATCGGCGATGGCGTTGCGTGTGCCAACAATCACTGGTTCTTTGGTCGAATTCAACTGCTTAGTTGAAAAAGAAACTTCGGCAGAAGAAGTGAACGCTACGTTTAAAGCCCTTTCTGAAGGTGCTATGAAAGGCTATCTGGAGTATGCCACTGATCCGTTGGTGTCTTCTGATATTGTCGGCAATAAGCACTCTTCGATCTTCGATTCTTTATTGACGGAAGTCCATGGCAAATGGGTAAAAGTAGTCAGCTGGTATGACAATGAGGCTGGTTATTCGGCTCGTTTAGCGGATATGTGTGTGCGGGTAGCGAATATGTAAGCTGTTGGCTGTTGGCTATTGGCTTGTTCAGTGGATAACTAAAGTCTGTAACTTTCAGCAAATGAAATTTATATCAAAAAGGCAGATGTGAGCAAATCATGTCTGCCTTTATTAGTTCATCAATTGAGTCGAAGGCGATCAATTCATCAGTTCTTCCAATTCGACCAATTTCCCCACATCCACCAATTTTTCCAGTTTCACCAATTCACTCAATTCAACAAAAAGAAAATGACCACACTAAAAGATATTGACTTAAACGGCAAAAAAGTACTCATCCGTGTTGACTTCAACGTGCCGTTTGATAAAGAATTCAACATTACGGACGATACGCGCATTCAGGCAGCACTGCCAACGATCAAATATGTATTGGAGCAAGGCGGCTCACCGATTTTGATGTCGCATTTAGGACGACCACAGAAAAAGAAAAAAGACGATGGCAGCATTGACGTGCAGAAATTTACGCTGCGCCATGTGGCTGGACATCTAGGTGGCTTACTAGATGGAGCTACCTTAAAATTTGCGGAAAACACAGTCGGTGAAGAAACGCAGCGATATGCGAAGGAACTGCAGCCTGGCGAAGTGCTGTTGCTAGAAAATACGCGCTTTGAAGCTGGCGAAGAGAAAGGGGATATAGAGTTGGCGAAGCAGTTGGCACAACTAGGTAGCGTCTATGTGAACGACGCGTTTGGGTCAGCCCACCGCGCTCATGCCTCCACGACAACCGTCGCGCAATTTTTCGATCCAAAACATCGCGCTTTTGGTTTGCTGATGGAAAAAGAAATCAAGAATGCTACCAAAGCCTTAAATAGCGATGCTCGACCAATCACAGCCATTACAGGTGGTGCGAAAGTATCGGATAAGCTACTGTTACTAGAAAGTTTATTGGATCGCGTGGATCATCTAATTATAGGTGGCGGTATGGCGTATACATTTGTGAAAGCGCAAGGTGGCAGCATTGGTAACTCTATTTTTGAAGAGGATAAAATGGACTTAACATTAGAGTTGCTGGAGAAGGCAAAAGCAAAAGGAGTAGAAGTCCATCTGCCTGTCGATACGAAAATAGCAGATGACTTCTCCAATGATGCAAATGCTAAAGTTGTCCCAACACATGAAATTCCTGATAACTGGGAAGGGCTGGATATTGGACCGAAAACAATTGAGCAGTTTGGAGAGGTGATCAAAAAATCGAAGACGATCTTATGGAATGGACCAATGGGCGTTTTTGAGTTTGAGAACTTTGCGACTGGTACAGAGTCGGTAGCTGAATTTGTGGCAGCGGCGACTCGCAATGGTGCATTCTCGCTTATCGGTGGTGGCGATTCGGTAGCGGCGGTGACCCAAATGGGCTTAGTGGATGATGTCAGTTTTGCTTCTACTGGTGGTGGTGCGATGTTGGAGTTTTTGGAAGGAAAAACTTTGCCAGGGATTGCTGCCATTGAGGTAGGATAAAATTAGAGGTTAGGTACTTCTACATCAAGATTCTCAATTTTTAATTTATCTGCTGATTCTGGAAGTTGACTCTAAGAAGTGACACTTTTTACATGTATTTGTTTGTTATTAGTGTAGAGGAGTAGCTCTTTTCCATCCTCACTGCTCTTAAAACGATCTCGTTATGAAATATTTGCTCCTAATCGCTAGTGTATTTGCTAGTCAATATCTGCAAGCGCAAGAAACGTACACACTGACTGTGGAAGTTGCGAATATTGAACAGCCGACAGGAAGTATTCGAGCTTGCTTAATTAGTGAAGAAGCTAACTTTCTGGGAGCTTGCAAGAGAGGGGAAGTCAAGTCCGTGCGGCAGAAAAATTGTGAGCTTCAGTTTAAAAATATTCCTTTGGGAAGCTACGCTATCATGCTATATCACGACGAAAATAACAATGATGAACTGGATAAGAAGGGTCTTTTTGGATTGCCTGGTGAACCTTATGGCTTTTCTAATAATCCACTCATATTTTTTGGTCCACCCAGTTTTGAAGATTGCTTGGTACACGTGAAAAGCGATCAGCGTATTCAGGTAAAGTTGAAATAGATCGCATCTCCATCGTACAAAAATTTACATTATCTTACTCGCAAAATACTAATTATGTCTGAATATATACCTGTACTAATTGGGATGGCGATTGCTGCATTAGTCGCCTATTTTGTCTTTCAAGATGCCAAAAGTCGAAAGATGAATGCTGGACTATGGGCACTTGGCGTTTTTGCCTTAATGCTTGTGATGCTACCCCTCTATCTGATTTTGAGGAAGCCGAAGCCAACTGAATAAAGACAAAAAGCTCGAATATTATGTATTCGAGCTTTTCTATTTATACACGCTACTTTTCCGATAGCGGATGCTTAATTTACGCCCATCAAACTTGTACTCTTCTCCCGTACCATCGACAAAGCTCGATCTAAATCCTGAATTAGATCATCTACATCCTCTACCCCTACACTTAATCGAATCAATGAATCTGTCAAGCCTACCTCCAGTCGTTGCTCTCGCGGAATAGATGCATGGGTCATCGAAGCAGGATGTCCAATCAGTGACTCTACCCCGCCTAAAGATTCGGCTAAAGAAAAAACTTCAGTATTACTCAATATTGATTTAGCCGCTTCAAAGGTATCTTCAACCAAACCAAATGAAACCATACCGCCAAAGTCTCGCATTTGCTTTTTTGCTACTTCGTGTCCAGCATGATCGTTAAAACCTGGATAGTACACCCGACTTACAGCTTCGTGTTCGCGCAGGTATTCAGCTACTTTTCTGGCATTTTGACAAGCTCGTTCTACGCGCAAATGCAACGTTTTGATACCACGTAAGGCTAGAAAACAGTCTTGAGGACCTGGCACAGCACCTACTGCATTTTGTAAGAAGCGTAATTCGTTAGCTAAGGATTCATCTTTGGTGATTACTGCACCTAATACTAGGTCGGAATGTCCACCTATATACTTTGTTGCTGAATGAAGAACCAAATCTGCCCCCAAGTCTAATGGATTCTGAAGATAAGGAGACGCAAATGTATTGTCCACACAAACAATAGGATGAAACTTATCACGCAGGTTACATACAGCTTCAATATCGACTACGTTCAGCATCGGATTAGTCGGCGTTTCTACCCAAATGAGACGCGTTTTTTCATTCAATACCGCTTTGATATTTTTCACATCGTGCATATCGACATAGCGCGATTTGATGCCATATTTCTCAAAAATACGCGTCATCAATCGATAGGATCCTCCATATAAATCGTTGCTAGAGATAATTTCATCGCCAGGTTTCAACAGCTTTAGCACAGCGTCCATAGCTGCAAGTCCACTGGCATAACAGATGCCATCCGTTCCATTTTCAAGAGCAGCTAAATTGTTCTCTAATACAGTACGCGTTGGGTTTTGGGTACGCGCATATTCATAACCTTGATGCTCGCCAGGCGAACGTTGAACATAAGTAGAGGTCTGGAAAATAGGCGTCATGATCGCTCCAGTGGAAGGATCAGGCTCGATGCCAGCATGGATAACTTTAGTGGCAAATTTCATTGAATTGGACTTCACGCTAGTTGTATTTTTAATTGTTGAATGAGTGGCTGGTGGGTTTAACAATAGATGTACGACGCAAATCAAGAATTGTGTCAACACGATGCCAATAGAAACTGAATGAAGGAAAGTATAGTTGCAATAAGGAGAGAAAGAAGAGTGAGTGACGAGCAACAAACGTGTGCTTATTGCTCCAACTCACTAAAAATGCAACATTAATATTAGTTAGCGACAAAGCTATATAAATTCTTCAAAAGCTACGTCGCATAACAAATAAATTAATGTGATTCTTAAGAATATTATTGTTTACACAGCAAATTAGAACACAACCTGTTTGTAAACAGGCACTTTTATATATAAAAAACATATAATATATTTACACTTATGTACTGAACAGTTTGACCGAATTGCTTTTAGACTGGAGCTTTATTCAATTTTTCAACACATCTTGTCGTTTGCTTTCCAAATTGAACTCACAGCGCACATGTACCGACACATCTTCGTTTTTCTCTTCGCTTTTTCCTCGACGTTATCTGCTCAAAATGATTTGGCGATTGGGCAGTGGAAGTCACATTTGCCTTATAGAAAGGCGATTGACGTCACACAAAGCAATGATCGTATTTTCTATGCCACTGAGTGGTCAGTGTTGGCACTGGATAAAGTAGATTTTGCTACCCAGTTTCTATCAAAAGTCAACCGACTGAGCAATGTAGGTATTGAGCGTATTCAATATAATACTTTGAGTGATATACTAGTTGTCGTCTATACGGATGGTGTGATTGACTTACTCAAGTCAGAAGGGACAGTAAGCCTGAATGCCATCAAAAACTTCAACAATATTATTGGAGAAAAGCGTATCAATGACATTTCTATTGAAGACGAACGTATGGTCTACCTAGCAGCTAGTTATGGCGTTTCCAAACTGAATATACAGGATAACGAATTTGCCTATTCCACTTTTACGGGCATTTCAGTAGAAAGTGTGGTACGATATCAAGATGACATCTATGCAGCTACAGCGGAAGGTATTTATAGAACGAGCATTGATAATGCTTTCCCAGAAGATTTTAGTACGTGGGAGCGTCTGTCAGAGTCAGCAGGCTTTCCAGAGGACTACAGTAGTCGAGAATTGGGTGTTTTTGAAGATCGCTTATTCTTAAACATTAACGATAGTCTTTTCTATTATGATGGAGAAGCGCTCACAGCATTTTATGGAGAAGAAGGATACAGTGTTGCTTACTTTTCGACTGAGGGCAACAATTTACTAGTCGGACTCACACAGGGTACACAGCGCAGAGGACGCGTTTTATTTGTTGAGCCAGATCTGACCATTACTTTTTTAGACAATAGCTGTATTTTTAATCCATTTGCGGCGATAGAAGACAATCAGCAAGATGGATTCATCTGGTTTGCTGACCAAGCTCGAGGGTTCAAATATGCAGCAACACCAAATAGCGACTGTCAAAATTTATCCTTCAACTCCCCTTTTTCTCACCACGTACGCGACATTACCGTAGCAGACGGCGAAGTTTGGATTGCTTCTGGCAACCTAAGCCCCACCTTTTCTCCACTATTTCGCTCCGATGGATTCTTTCAATTGAAAGACGGGCAGTGGACAGAGTACAATCGGAATACCTCAGGGAACTTACAGAATCAGGATCTTTGGGACTTTATGCAGGTCGCCGTCCATCCTCAAAATGACCATGTGTATGCCGCAGCTTTCATAGAAGGCTTAGTCGAGTGGAATCGAGAAGAATTCACCATCTACGACGACAGTAACTCTAGTCTCAACAATGCCATCGGCGATAGAAGTAGAACACGTGTGAGTGGATTGGTCTTTGATGACGATAATAATCTTTGGATTGCCAATTATACCGCTGATCGCCCCATTTCTGTCTTGACGGATGAGGGAGCATGGCAGAGTTTCTCCACCGCTGCTTGCCAATCTGAAAATACACTTCTCGACCCAATCGTCGATCCGTTCGGTTACAAATGGTTTGTCACCTCTAGCAATAACGCTGGTATTTTAGTGTATGATAGCGGAACTGATCCGTTGAGTCCAGACGATGATCGTTGTCGACTTCTGACCACTACCAATACAGCATTACCTACCAATCAAGTTAATACTATAGCCGTTGACACAGAAGGAAGTGTTTGGGTAGGTACGTCAGCGGGAGTCGCTGTCTCGCAAGGTTTCGATCCATTTGAAGATAATTTTGACTTTTTTCTTCCGAAGACAGATCAAGATGCAAATAACTTAGGCTTACTATTGAGTACAGAAGAAGTACGAACGATTGCAGTAGACGGTGCTAATCGGAAGTGGTTTGGTACGAGTAGTGGTATCTTTGTACAGTCACCTGATGGTACTGAACAATTAAAGCGATTTACGAGCGAAAACAGTCCGCTCTTCGATAATACCATTCTAGATATGGCTATCAATCCTGAAAATGGTGAAGTATACATTGGTACAGCAAAGGGCTTGATCTCCTATCGAGGAGAAGCGACAGCTGGTGGTTTCGTCAATCGTACGGACACGTACGCCTATCCCAATCCAGTACGTCCAGAGTATACAGGTTCTATAGCTATTACTGGATTAGCTGCTAATGCGAATGTCAAAATCACTGATGTACACGGACAGCTTGTTTTTGAGACAACTGCTTTAGGCGGACAAGCTATTTGGGATGGTACGGACTACAATGGACATCGGGCAAGTGCAGGCGTCTATTTGGTCTTTGCAACCAGTACCAACAGTTTTCAGCCAGACGCCGCAGTGGTAGCCAAGATCTTGATGATGAATTAAAATCTAGACAAAGGTGTTCCTCTACAAAAAAAATCTTTAGAAGATATATCAATTCTACAAATTGCTAAAAATTCTTTAAAAAAGTAGGACGCAGACCTATCTTCTTCGCCGTCGCCACTTCCCACTACCATCCGCTGGCACTTGCAATTGCTCTTGTTGCGCCAAATACTGCTGCAAGGCAACCAAAGCAGCCACTTCCGCTTCTTCTCTTTGTTCCGCTTCTAATAATTCGGGCGAATAATACTGCTTCACAAAATGCGTATCGAAATCCCCACTTCGAAAGGCATCGTGCTGACAAACAAAATCACCAAAGGGCAAGGTGGTGGCGACACCTTCAATCGTATAATCGGCAATTGCTTGACGCATCTTTTGAATAGCCGAAATGCGGTCTTTATCGTAGGTCACCAATTTGGCAATCATCGGGTCGTAATAAATCGGAATGTCCATGCCTTCCGTGTAGCCATCATCGACGCGGATGCCTTCGCCTTGCGGAACTTCGTATTCCTCTAGCGTTCCGACACTTGGCAAGAAATTATTTAACGGATCTTCAGCATAGACGCGCAACTCCACGGCATGACCTGTGATGGTTAAATCTTCTTGCGTAAACGACAGTTCCTCGCCACGCGCCACTCGAATTTGCTGCTCCACCAAATCAATACCTGTAATCAACTCCGTCACGGGATGCTCCACTTGCAGCCGCGTATTCATTTCCAAAAAATAGAAATTCAACTGATCGTCCAACAAAAACTCAACTGTACCTGCGCCCACATAATCGCAAGCACGCGCCACATCAACTGCCGCTTGTCCCATCCGTTCGCGCAACTCTGCTGTGAGCACCGCAGAAGGAGCTTCTTCTACCACTTTTTGATGTCGCCGTTGAATACTACACTCACGCTCGAAGAGATGCACCGTATTGCCGTGCTCATCCGCTAGGACTTGCAGTTCAATATGACGCGGCGAACTCACATACTTCTCCAAAAAAACAGCACCATCACCAAACGCCGATACTGCTTCACTGATCGCCCGTTCCATTTGCGACTCAAATTCGCTTTCTTCATTGACAATACGCATTCCTTTTCCACCACCGCCCGCAGAGGCTTTCACTAGAATCGGGTAGCCAATTTCTGCTGCTATTTGCTTTGCTGCTGGAATGTCCGTAATCGCTTCTTCAATACCAGGCACCATCGGAATATCGTAATGACTGACCGCTTCTTTGGCTGCCAATTTGCTGCCCATCACTCGAATCGCGTGTGGTTTTGGACCAATGAAAATTAAGCCAGCATCCGTTACTTTTTGTGCGAATTTGGCATTCTCACTCAAAAATCCATAACCAGGATGAATGCCGTCAACGTTCAACTCCTTCGCCACTTCGATAATCTTATCCATTTTTAGATAAGACTCGCTCGACGGTGCAGCACCTAACAGCACCGCTTCATCCGCAAAGCGAACGTGTGGAGCATGTCGATCTATTTCTGAATAAACGGCAACGGTTGCTATGCCCATTCGTTTGGCTGTTCGCATGACGCGTAAGGCGATTTCTCCTCTATTGGCGACTAGTATTTTTTTCATAAGTTGGTTTACGTTTTAAGAGTGTGAGAGTGTGAGATTCGCTGTGTTCTCAAACTCTCAATTTCTCAATTTCTCTCCAAGCTCGCTCCGCCAAATCTTCCGTCAACTGTTCAATATAATAACTTCCAGCTGCTGGATCAACGACATGATTGAGATGGCTTTCTAATTGTAGCAAATGCTGGACATTCCGAGCAATGCGACGTGTAAAAGCAGTACCTTCTTGATCGGCTGGTGCAATAAACAAACGATCTACACCACTGACGACCGCTGATAAGGCTTGTGTCGATATTTGAATCATATTCTGATATTGATCGTCGGAATAAGTTGCTGTATCGACATGTGCTTCCACCACCAAAGCCATTTCAATACCATAAGCTGTTTGTAGATGCTGCCACAATAAATGCAAGGCTCTGAGTTTTGCGATGTTGATGAAGTAGCTTTTGCCAATACCAATGCTCACCTGAATGGGGCAGCGTGGATGATCGGTAAAGCCTTGTAGTGTTTGATTGATGTCTTGAAGAATGGCTGTTAGTTCTTCGACCGTCTTTTCTTTACCTTGAAAATAGGAAGTGCCATCGACTTGCTGACAAATAAATAGCGGTAACACACTCGTCAGCTTAGTGGTCTCCGTCGCACCTCGCCAACTCCCTTCTAGGTGTCGTAAGTTGAAAGAAGTCGTTTGTAAAAAATTCAAAAAGGCAGTCGTCGAGTTCCCTTGAAAGTGAGTCGAAATCCACTCCAATTGAATGTCTTGAAGTAATACCGAAAAATCTTCTTGGCTAAAATCATCGGGCAACTGAAAGTACAACGCATTCACACCTCCTTCCAAAGCAGCACGAGCAATCGCATTGGCTACTTTTACCTCTTGAACAACAATCTGCTCACCCATTTCCCAACTATTAGTCGTTTTTCCACGCCCAATCGAAACTGGTGCTTCTGGCAGATCATCCAAATGCGCGAACGGTGAGATTGTCCAGTCGTCGCTGATTGACCATAGTAAATCATCCAGCGATTTTCCTTTTAGATCACGCTCAACTTTGGCGAGCCATTCGGCTTTGGTGACGGTGGGGAAAGTGGAGAATAAGGTATCGGGCATGTTGATTGGTTTTGTTTTGATTCGATTTGACAAATCTTACAGTATTACAAGAAAGAGCGGTAATCAATGACTAAAATTAGTGACAAAGCACGAGAGAAGCTGATTTGGTAAATCTTAAACGGCACCTACTCAAACGCCAACAAAATCGCTCC
>CAYLPW010000050.1:0-23220 GCA_964385665.1 uncultured Saprospiraceae bacterium | reverse complement strand
ACAGAACCACATATTGATGCAAGACAAACAACAAATCGTCGTCCTCACAGGAGCAGGCATGAGTGCCGAAAGTGGCATCAACACCTTTCGAGATGCGGATGGACTGTGGGAAGGACATGACGTGATGGAAGTAGCGAGTCCTGAAGGCTGGGCGCAAAATCAGGAATTGGTGTTGGACTTTTACAATCAGCGACGACGACGGCTACTAGAAGTCGAACCGAACGCGGCACATCATGCTCTAGTAGAATTGGAAAAAGATTATGAAGTAATTGTCATTACCCAAAACGTAGATGACCTACACGAGCGCGCTGGCAGTGCTAACATTATTCACTTGCACGGCGAGCTGCTGAAAGTACGAAGCACACAATATCCGCAAGAGGTCTTGGAATGGCAAAAGGATCTATATATAGGCGATTGTTGTCGGAAAGGCGCACAGTTGCGTCCACATATCGTTTGGTTTGGAGAAGCCGTACCGATGTTGGACCTGGCAGCGGCGGTCATGCAGTCGGCGGATACAGTGATTATTATTGGAACGTCTATGCAAGTCTATCCGGCTGCCTCACTGACTGCTTATGCGCCCCCTCATACGCCCATTTATTATATCGACCCGCGACCTTCTATCAACTACGAATTGAGCCAATCGAAGCATCTGACTGTTATGGAAGAAACGGCGGTACACGGCGTTCGTCGTTTAGTCGATCAACTAATGAACAACTAATATGAAAAATATTACAGACCTATTAGGTAGATTGTTTCTAGGGTTTATTTTTATCTACGAAGCCATTGACTCTATGTCGTACTTTAAAGATACGACAGATGAGATGATCTATTATGGTTTGTCTTGGAATACGGAGTGGCAATTGATCGGTGGCATCGGTATTTTGCTATTGGGGGGCGTTTTGCTACTCATTGGCTATCGGGTGCAGTTTGCTGTCATTTTATTACTCTTGTATTGGATTCCAGTCACTTTCATTGTTCATTCTTTTTGGAACGATCCCATCGACTGCTTAGGTGAATTTCCGTGTATCAATAGGTCTCAAGATTATCGACGACTGCAAGCGATGTTGTTCATGAAAAACTTGGCAATTATTGGAGGTTTGTTGATGGTTTTCGCCAATGGCACGCAGCGATTTAGTGTGCGGAAGTTGTTTGCGACGGCGCGAGTGCCAGGGGCTTGATGATTCGAAGTTAAAGTAATAACATACGCTATGGAATAGTTGCCAAAATTGAGTTCTTTTATAAGAAGGAAGTGTATCTTTTGAGTAATCTCACATTATAAAACTGTAAGATCGCTCAAAACAAGCCTACCAAATAAAATCAAGATAGTCGACCGCTTTCAGGGCGTAGTCGGCTATTGTTCGTTTTATCACATAGATCGTCTATTTTTTAGTTGCTTATAAAAATCACTCATGCTACAAAGAACAATTGCCCGTTCCGTTGGTGTCCTCGCCTTGTTTTGTTTATTCCTATCTGCTCAAGCCAATCATCCTCCTGGCGATGGAAAAATATATATTTTCTTAGACTGTAGCTTTTGCAATCACACCCAAATCAAACAAGAACTCAACTACCTCAACTTCGCCAACGACGCCTACCGCAGCAATGTGCAAGTCCTCATCAATCGCACCTCCGTAGCCAGTGGCGCACAACAATACAACCTCGAAATTATTGGACGTTCGGAATGGGAAGGGGAGAAGGTGAGTTTTACGTTTAACTCCAATCCTACCATGACGACTTTTGAGCAGAACGAGCTGATTCTGAGTAAGATCGAGCTAGGATTAGCTCCTTTTCTAGCCAAAACCTATTTAGCTGAACGTATTAATTATTCTGTTAACCGTCCTGAGGGAGAGGATGCAATAATTGAAGTTGTTCCTTACGAATCTTTTTGGAAAAATTGGATCTATGAACTCGGTAGCAGTGCTTGGTGGAACAGTGAGAGTATTCGGAGCAACCTTAACTTCAGCGCAGATATGGATATTGACAATGTAACGCCAGAATGGCGCGTGCGTATTCGTCCATTCTATAACTATCGGCAACAGAATGTAGAGACATCCGATGGGGAAGCGGTTGTTATTCGTCGTCGTGCCTATTTTTCAGGTTCTGTGGTGCGCAGCATTAGCGACCATTGGTCAGTAGGAATATTTAACAGCTATTTTCACAGCAACTACAGCAATATCAATTTGGATGCTTGGATTGCGCCAGCCATCGAATATAGCATTTTTTCCTACGATGAAGTGCCTATGAAAGAGTTTACCATCGCGTATCGGATTGGTTACTTGTCGCGCGACTACATTGAAGAGACCGTTTTTGATCTAACAGAAGAAAATCGTTATCGTCAAATGTTGGATATTGATTTGCGCTTGCGTCGTCCGTGGGGCAATGTCTTCGTGGGAGCGAGTGCGTCTAACTTTATGCATGATTTCTCCAAAAATAGAGTGTCACTGAATGGGCGTTTTTCTATTCGTGTCTATAAAGGACTTTCTGTGACATTTGGTGGTAATTACGA
Source organism: uncultured Saprospiraceae bacterium (assembly GCA_964385665.1). GTDB lineage: Bacteria > Bacteroidota > Bacteroidia > Chitinophagales > Saprospiraceae > JAAUTG01. Next base: position 20,717 of record CAYLPW010000050.1, on the reverse strand, counting down.
ACTCATCAACGACCAATTGTCTTTACCGAAAGGCGAATTGAGTTTAGAAGATTTGCTCCTCGCGCAGCGACAAGTGGCAACGGACTTTGAAGCAGGTATGAATTTTGGGATCAATTATACCTTTGGGGCATTGTATAATAATATTGTGAATACGCGCTTGTAAACGACGAATGTAAGGCATCTGCAAAGTATCTTACCTCTATCAGACAAACTTGCTGTACCCTTAACAACTCCTTATTTTCCTAAAATAGAATTTACATTATCTTCACCAACTTAGTTTTTACTTAAAATGATGAAAATAACGTATGAAATACTTGATGTTCTGCCTGATGCTTTGGGCAATTCCTTCCTTATTAGTGGCTCAACAAAATGATGAAACGAGTCCACCAAAAGATACTGCTGAGGAAATCAGTAATTATGCAAAAATGATTACCTACGCCGACAATCGAAAGTCGGACGAAGGACTATTTACTGTACACAAAATTGACGATAAGTATTATTTCGAGTTGACAGAAGATATATTAGACAAAGAAATATTAGTCGTCAGCCGCATCTCTGGACACGTCAAAAACCTCAACTTTGGTGGTGCAGGTATGAAGTCGCGTCCACAACAAGTCATTCGTTGGCAAAAAATGGATGACAAAATCTTGTTGCGTTCCGTTTCTTACAACAGTGTCGCTGATTTCAATCAACCAATCTATCAATCTGTCCGAAACAATAACTTCGAGCCAGTTGTGATGACCTTTGATATCGAAACGATGAGGGATGACAGTTCGGCGTATGTCATCGAAGTCAACAAACTATTTACGACCGATGTGCCGATGATTGGGGCGTTGTACGACAGCGCGAGAAAACGATTTGGAGTCAAAGGATTAGATAAAAGCCGTAGCTTAATCGTACATGCCAAATCCTATCCAAAAAACACCGAAGTGCGCCACATCTTGACGTACAACGGTTCAGAACTGCCTGACAATCAGTTGACTGGAACACTTTCTATTGAAATGAATCAATCATTCATAGAATTGCCAGAAGAACCAATGCAACCTCGCTTGTACGATGCACGAGTTGGCTATTTTTCAATTCAACAAACCAACTATAGCTTAGATGAGCAACGAGCAGCCAAACGCCGCTATATCACACGTTGGCGATTAGAACCGAAAGAAGAAGACATGGCAGCCTTTGAACGTGGCGAACTAGTCGAACCAAAGCAACCAATCGTTTACTACATTGATCCAGCTACCCCTGAAAAGTGGATTCCATATATCATGCAAGGTGTCGATGATTGGCAACCTGCATTTGAAAAGGCGGGCTTTAAAAATGCGATCATGGCGAAGCGGGCGCCGACCCCCGAAGAAGATCCAGAATGGAGTCCAGAAGATGTGCGCTATTCCGTCATTCGCTACATCACAACCGACATTCAAAATGCACAAGGCCCACACGTTCACGATCCGCGCACTGGCGAGATTTTGGAAAGCGATATTTTATGGTATCACAACATCATGAACTTGTTGCGCAATTGGTTTTTTGTCCAAACCGCCGCTATCAATCCCGATGCACAAGGTACACGCTTCAAAGACGAAGTGATGGGGCGTTTAATTCGTTTTGTTTCGGCACACGAAGTTGGACACACGTTGGGTTTGCCACACAATATGGGGTCAAGCGTAGCGTATCCCGTCGATTCTTTACGCTCTGCTACCTTTACGCAAAAGATGGGAACAGCTCCTAGTATCATGGACTATGCGCGTTTCAATCATGTCGCTCAACCCGGTGATGGTGATGTAGGCTTGATGCCAGATATTGGACCTTACGATGTGTGGTCAATCATTTACGGCTACAAACCAACGGATGCGACTTCGCCAGAAGAAGAGCATCAAAAATATTTAAACGATTGGATCAAAGAGCGTGCGGATGACCCAATTTATCGTTTCGGGCAACAGCGTCGCAATCCGATTGATCCGACTTCGCAGACCGAAGACTTGGGCGACGACCAAGTGAAGGCCAGTGAATATGGGATAGAAAATCTGAAACGCATCACGCCAAAACTAGTAGAGTGGTCAGCAGAAGACGGCAAAAATTATGATGATCTATCGGAACTGTATGGTCAGGTCATCGGGCAATTAAATAAATATATGCGCCATGTCGGTACAATCGTAGGAGGCGTTTATGAGTATCGAAAAACATATGATGAAGAAGGAGCAGTTTTTACGCCCGTCGAGAAAAAACGCCAACAAGAAGCGGTCGCCTTTTTGAACAAACAGCTGTTCATGACGCCAAATTGGTTGGTTGATACCGATATTCTAGGACGTATTCAATCGGATGGCGCGATGGATCGTATTCGCCAATTACAAGTCAGTACACTGAATCGTTTGTTTGAGGGAGATCGACTGAATCGCTTGATGGAAGCGCAAGCATTAAAGGGGGCACAATCATACACTTTAGTTAACTTATTTGAGGAAACAAGAGAAGGAATTTTCGCTGAACTAGATGGCGATCGAAGAGTTGATCCATTTCGTCGTAATCTACAGCGTGCGTACATCGAAAAAATGGAAGCACTAATGCAGCTAGACGAAGCCAAATACGACCAGAGTGACATCAAAGCGTTGGCGCGAGGTACCTTGATGGAGCTACAAAAACCCGTCAAGAAAGCGTCCAAGCGCAGTTCCAATCCTGTCTCTGAATACCATTGGATGGATCTGATAGAGCGGATAGACGCGATTTTAGGAGAGTAATATCTTAGCGATGAGGTCGTGGACAACGATCTCATCGCTTTACATAGGTAAGCACTTGGACACAGTTATTCTATAGATAATATTGAATTAAACAATTGATTGTCAGTAATTTACAAATCTTTGAAATCAATTTTAAATATGTCCAAGTACTTATTATTATTTTTAAGGGCAGCCACATTGCGAAGCCCGACAAGCATGCAAACAGAAAAAGACGAGCCAAAGAAGTAGAATATGTACCTGTTTTCGTTTCATCGAATGAATATTGAGAGAAAAAAATAGTTGTGTTCTAATCTGAACAGGGATTAATCTACATAGACAATTTTATGCAAGAAACGCAAGCCTAGCGTCAACTCAATCGTCACGTTCTTAATCAATCGTTCACTGATCGTTCTATTATTGCCAGAAAACGGATCGTAAACGCCTGCAATTTGAGGTTGTCGATATTGGTTAGAGAAGTCAGGATTGATCGTTAATTCTAGCAAGCCCGACACCAACTCCGCAAACGGAAACTCGACACCACCGCCTAAAGTCGCGCCGTAGTTGAATTTCTGAACGAATGCATCAATTGGATAAATCAATGTACCAAATTGCTGCGCGAAAAACTCATATTGTTCCAAATTCGTATTGACGGTATAGTCGCCACGTATGCCAAACAGGTAGTAGGTTTTGAAGTTGGAAGCGCCTAGATTATATTTTTGTTTAGCACCTAACGTTAACGAAATATTCCGAAACTGAAATTCTCGCGGTGGCACTCGCGTCACTTGGTTATTAATAATATTGTTAGCAAACTGATTGCGAATTGCGCTGCCACGCACATGATAGCCAGCTTGCGCAAACAGCGCGAACGCATTCCCTTCAGGTGCTGACTCGACAAAGAAGATACCATGGTACTTCAACAAAGGATCTTGCTCAAAACCACCCCAATTTTGCAGTCCAACAGACAGTCCGCCTTTCGGTCCGAACGCGTAGCTCTGACTGTAAATGTGTGGTGCATAAGCAGTTAAAAAGCATAAGCAAATTAGCCATGCCCATTTTCTTGCAGTATTTTTCATATCGAAAACTAGTTGTGAATTCAAAAGTACGGAAAGTTCGAGAATGGAATTGGGATGCGCCTTACAAACCTGTTGAGCCAAAGTAGTACAGTCAAAAAAACGAGCAGGGTCACTTCAGTATAATGTTACTGCTCCTTCCCGCACTACAAACTTCCGATATGCTACATCAAATGCCCCTATCAACTTCGTCATCCGCTCCTCATCCGTATCGGTAATAAAGACTTGACCAAACTCTTCTTGCAATAAAAGCTGCACTAAATGTGTGACGCGTTCGCCATCCAAACGATCAAAAATGTCGTCTAGCAGTAGGAGAGGAGCATGACCAGTGGCTTGTCGGAATAGTCGATACTGCGCCAGCTTGAGTGCCAATACAAAAGACTTCAATTGACCTTGTGAAGCGTACCTTTTTAGCGGATATTCACCAATCAAGAATTGAATATCGTCTTTGTGAATACCGACGGTGCTGCGCTGTAAAATACGGTCTTTTTCTATTGCAGCTTGTAGCAGTTCTTCAAAGTCGCCTTTTGCTAAAGATGATTGATAGTGATAAGAAACCGATTCTTGTTCGGCAGCAATAGCTTGATGGAAATAGTTGAAAGGAACGCGAAAATCTTCTAAGAACTGCTGCCGTCTCTCAAAAATAGAAACACCCAACGGAATCATTTGCAAATCATACACTTCCAACAATTCTTTTTGAAACGAACGTCGCTCCGCCATCTGTTTCAATAAAGCATTGCGTTGGGCGAGCAATTTGTTGTATTGAATGAGTTGGCGTAGATAACTGCCATCCAGTTGCGACAAACTATTGTCCAAAAAACGACGACGACCTTCGCTCCCTTCCAAGGCGATATTGATGTCAAAAGGCGACAGCATCACGACAGGAAAATACCCCAAGTGTTCAGAAAGCTTTTGGTAGGCAGCTCGATTCCGCTCTATTTCTTTTCGTTTGCCTGGAATGACTTTTACAACGACTTGTTCCACTTTATCTGCCCGCAAAAACTGCCCTTTTAACCTGAAAAACTTATCTTCTGCTTCTTGTCGTACGACTGCACGGTCGTTCATCGCAAAATAGCTCTTCCCAACACAGACGTAATAAATCGCATCCAAGATATTGGTTTTTCCCATTCCATTCAAGCCCACAAAGCAATTCAGTTGCGCCGAAAAGTCGAGCGACTGCTGTTCGTAGTTTTTGAAATTGACCAACTTGATGCTTTCTAAATGCAATCTATTCGTATTGATAAACTGAAAAGCTGAAGAATTGATGAGCGACTGAACTGATGAGCGATATGGTCAGTTCAACAGTTTCTTAGTTCGTCAACCTTTTTTGTTGTAAGTAGATCTATTCCCTGTAGATAACTTGAGAACTCCAGGAGCAAAGTACTTACAAATAACAATCCAGAAGTTGCGAAATAACAGAAATAGAACGACTTTTGGCGCAAAAGATCAGATATGAAGCAGGTAACTTTCCTTTTGGGGCTATTATTGATGACGGTAACCGCTTTTGCGCAAGAAGAATCCGCAGACTTCATGCGCAGCACTGGCAAAATCTATGTCGTGGTGGCGGTCATCGTAGTCGTTTTCATTGGTATTGTTGCTTTTTTAATTTATCTGGATCGAAAACTAACCAAATTAGAACGTCAAATTAACGACAATGATTAAAAAAACAGAACCGAAGTCGCAGACCAGCTTCTACGACAGTGTCCAGAACTACTTCGACAAAGCCGCCAAGCATACCGACTTGCACCCTGGCTTGCTCAACCAAATTAAAATGTGTAATGCCGTCTACCGTATGCACTTCCCAGTACGTATCAATGGCGACTACCGCATCATCGAAGCCTATCGCGCACAGCACAGTCATCACCGTTCACCCACCAAAGGAGGAATTCGATTCAGCAATCATGTGAATCAAGAAGAAGTCATGGCACTAGCCACTTTGATGACCTACAAGTGTGCAGTGGTGGATGTGCCTTTTGGAGGCGCGAAAGGTGGTGTCAAGATCAACAGACGCGAATATACGCAAGAGCAGTTGCAGACGATCACACGACGTTATGCGACCGAACTGATTCGTCGAAATATGCTAGGGCCTGCAGTGGACGTACCAGCTCCCGACTATGGAACAGGTTCAACAGAAATGGCTTGGATCTATGATACCTATCGCGCGTTCAGTGGCGATAGTGATATTGATGCAGCAGGCTGTGTCACAGGAAAACCAGTCAGTCAAAACGGTGTGCGCGGACGAACGGAAGCTACTGGACGAGGCGTGTTTTATGGTGTTCGAGAAGCCTGTTCCAATGCCGAAGATATGAAAAAGCTAGGCTTGTCCACAGGCATTGCCGGGAAGCGGATGGTCATTCAAGGATTAGGAAATGTAGGCTATCATACAGCTACAATTTCACAGACAGAAGGCGATGTGGTTATTGTAGGTGTGGCGGAAATAGAAGGAGCTATCTATAAAGCAGATGGGATTGATATTTTTGATCTGATGAAACATCGAGAAGAGACGGGTTCCATATTAGACTACCCAGGTGCAGAAAGTTATGGTAGTGAGCATCGGACGAAGGTAATGGAATTTGATTGCGATATTTTAGTGCCAGCTGCATTGGAGAATCAGATTACTGTTGAAAATGCAGATAAAGTCAAGGCCAAAATTATCGCTGAAGCAGCCAATGGACCAATTACTTCAGGAGGTGAAGAAATTCTGCTAAAGAAAGGAATTATGATTATTCCTGATGTCTACTTAAATGCAGGTGGAGTGACGGTTTCCTACTTCGAGTGGCTAAAGAATCTATCGCACATGCGCTTTGGTCGAATGGAAAAACGCTTTAATCAGCGAACAATGGATAACTTGGTCAGAAAAGTAGAAGAAATGACTGGTAAAACCATTTCTGAGCGCGACCGAGGAATGATCGTACGGGGAGCAGATGAAATTGATTTAGTGCGTTCTGGTTTGGAAGAAACAATGATTAATTCGTACCAACAGATCCGACAGATATTGGCGGAACAGCCTGAAATAGATGGTCTACGAACGGCTGCCTTTGTCAGTGCCATCAATAAAATCAGTAGCGACTACATGGCTCTAGGAATCTTTCCTTAACAGATAGACAGATATAAATAGTAGAAGGGACGGGTGATAAGATCGCTCATCCCTTTCTAAGCTCACATCTTTGCCTGTGCTAATCGAGCATAACACAACCCAAAAATGATCGCACTCGGAATACCTACTAGCCACTGAAAATAACGTAACCCTTCAAATGGTGGACGGTCGTCGAATAGGTAAATCACAATGTGAAACAAACCCATACAAGCGACTAGTAAACTAAGTACGGTTAGTAGAACTAAGAGCTTGTTGGGAAATTGAAAATTCGGCTGCACTCGCAAAATTTTATCTTGCTCTTCGTTGCTTATCGCTCATGTAGCTACGGCTATAATCGCTCTTCGCGCCTTGATCAAAATAAAATTTTGTGTCGTTCGCTCAAATCACAAAATCCCAACAAGCTCTAAACCAGTGTAAAGAAGTTTCGAGACCATGATATTATTAGATGTAATGCAGGTATTAAACATAGATATGGAGAGCTTTGATTAAAATTCCGCCATCTTGTGATGAGAAGATGACAGTCAATCAGGTTACTCGTTGCTTAGGCATATGGTATCTCCTCTATATCTTCGGGAAGGATGGAAGTTTCTTTCTTAAATTCATCATATCTATATAAACTCAATTGACCAGATTGCTCGAAGTAAGCACACTCCACTTCTTCCAGATAGCGTACGCCCTCCTGTCGCAACAACATCAATACTTCGTGCTTGTCAAGATTGTCTTTACTGATATTGTCTTTCAGTATCTTTCCATGTTCCACTATTTTGACAACTGTAGGGTGAATATACCTTCGCGCGGTTTCACTTTTAATACTAAGTTCCGTATACAAACGCTGTAGCAAGCCAATAGTACTAATCACCATAATAGAAATTAAAAGAGGAATAGCTGGGTAGAACATGGCGTCTCCCACACAACTTCCCATAGCGATGACTAACAAAATATCACCACTATCTATACCACCTACTGCCCGTTTACCTATCCATCGAATGATGAACATCGTGTACGTTAGGATGATGAGGACTCGAATGAGTATCTCGGCGTAGATAACAGGACTATAATCTCCTAGGAAGATCCGTTTCACGTCAAAGGAGTATTCAGCAGCTTCCATCATAAGACTTCCATTTTAGGTGTGTTTGATAGAAGAACCTATTCTATATAGAAATGTGCTTTAATTGAACCAAGGAATGGTAAAACCATAACTTTTTCGTTTACAACTTGCTCTTTTGAGTTGATGCCCTGCATCGCCTACACCTGTCTAACTAAGCTGCTATTTTCAATGCAATCAGGTAGATTATTCCTTCCTGTGGAGAAACCTTTTATCTTTTTTAGAAGTGGGACTAAGCTCAAAGTAGCCGTGTTTTAAGTCGAGCACTTATTAGTTCAGCATTCCTAATTGTAGGTCAAAAAGATAAATACGGATAAAAATAACAGATCTCTATGAAGTGCAACTTCCCTCTTTTATATTTGTTACTTTTGCGAAAAAGATAACGGACGGATAATATGAATATCAATATATATTTACGATTTGCCTTAATTGGCGTTTCCTTAGTCGGCGGTATTGTACTAGCTATCCTCTTTGGATTTTGGTATGCATTTCCTTTACTATTAGTCGGAGTCTTTTTACTGGCGGGCTATCTTCTACTAGGTACGGTTCAGTCGGCAGGCACGATGATGCAATTAGGAGATATGGAAGGCGCGGAAAAGCGTCTTGATCTAACGTTGACGCCTAAGCTACTTTATCTGACGAATAAAGCGTTTTACTATATTCTGAAAGGCACATTTGCCATGCAGCGTAAAGACATGGACGAAAGCGAAAAGTGGCTAACTCTGGCGCAAGATGTGGATGTACCCACCGACAACGAGCGTGCTATGATTGAGCTACAACTGGCAAATATCAACGCAACACGTGGGAAGTGGAAAGTAGCAGAAGGACATTTTCGTAAAGTCAAAAAAATGAATATTACTGAGCCGAATCTAGCAGGACAAATTGCTGAATTTGAGAAGGTATTCGCCCAGCGTGGGCAAGCCAAAGCGGCTACTCGAATGGGGAAGCAAGGACATGGCATGCGTATGGGTGGAAAGCGTCGTCGTCCGAAAATGAGGTAACTTCAATTACGAATTACGGTTTGTTCAGCGCAATCTTTGGCTCGAAGAGTTTTGGCTTTTGTTCCATGGTCTACCTGAACACACATCTTTAAGGAATTACGATATTTTTCTATTCTAGGTCTTAGTAGCGTCTTTTAAGTACGTGAACCCAAATAATCGACACTTTCATTGACGGGCTAATTTTCCGTTACTCGGCGTTAGATTTTGCTTCCATAACCAGTTATGCAAGAAAAATCTGCCTTGATTAACGAAAAATTAGCTAGGTCAAAAGTGACGTTTATTTACATTCAAGTACTTAGCTCCTTCGATATTCAATTGTTCGTCGGTTCGATATTTGATATTTCCTCTTTCGGTTCTATCAAATCCCATAAATTTCCATACAAATCTTTGAAGACGGACACCGTTCCATAATCTTCTTCCATCGGCTCTCGTACAAATTCTACGCCTCGTGTTCTATATGTGTTATAGTCGCGCCAGAAATCATCTGTGAATAAGAATAGAAATACTCGCCCGCCAGTCTGATTGCCAATACTTGCTCGCTCTTGCTCATTCTTGGCTTTAGCCAATAAGATTGCTCCTTCTTTCGCACCTTTTGGAGCAATGACCACCCATCGTTTGGTTGCTGTCAACTGCGTATCTTCTAGGAGATCAAATCCCAATTTTTCGGTATAAAAGGCGATAGCATCATCATAGTCAGCGACGACGATGGCAGTGCGAGCGATGCGTTGATACATAGTATTTTAAGTTACGAATTACGGGTCGTTCAGCGTGATATTCGAGATCAGTGACTTTTACTTAGCTCCTGTCAAAGGTCTGCATGTAGGACTTTCATTTGTGAACAATTGAAAAGACATATATGGGGAAAACAATGAGTTTGGAAAGCAACTCTTTTTGATTTTCTGTAAAACCAAATAACCAACCTTTGCTTGCTACCGACAAAGATAGGGCAATTCGGCGTAATAAGTCTAATACTAGATAGAGGTAGCACAAAGACATTGAAAGGAAGTGACGAGCATAATAGCGGACATAAAAGTTACTGACTGCTATGACAGTGAGGCAGGTTTTTGCTTCTTTTCGCGGCGAAAGGAAGAACGTTGACATACCACTGAGAGCGCATCTGCTGAAGTTGTATGTATGCTATGATACTTCCATTATTTCCCTAAATTCGCTGTTCTAAAACCAGCTACAACAATGAAATACTTTTTACTATTTGCTGCGTTGCTAGGCAGTACACTACTTTTTGCCCAGCAAATTTACTTTCCTGATAAAAATACTTGGCAACACCGCAGCCCAACTGAATTCGATCTCAACGCTGCTGCACTACAAAAAGCGATTGCTTTTGCCGAAGACAACGAATACAGTGGCGCGCGTGATCTTCGACTAGCTATTTTGAAAGGATTTGAACGAGAACCATACCATGAGTTGTTAGGACCAGTCAAAAAGCGTGGCGGTCCAGCTGGAGTCATTATCAAAAATGGCTATATCGTAGGTAGTTGGGGCGATATTGATCGGGTCGATATGACATTTAGTGTAACCAAAAGTTATTTGTCTACGGTAGCAGGATTAGCTGTTGAGCAAGGCCTAATTCAAGATGTACATGACCCCGTTGGCGAATTTATTTGGGATGGAACTTTCCGAGGTGAACACAATTCAAAAGTCACTTGGCATCATTTATTGCAGCAAAATTCGGACTGGTCTGGCGAGCTATTTGGAGGGAAAGATTGGGCAGATCGTCCGCCACGTGAAGGAGGCATTGATGATTGGAAACTGCGAAAATTGAACGAGCCAGGTACCGTCTTTGAATACAACGATGTACGTGTGAATGTGTTGGCATACAGCTTATTGCAAGTATTCAGACAACCCTTGCCGAAAATACTGAAAGAGCAAGTAATGGATAAAATAGGCGCGTCACCGACTTGGCGTTGGTTTGGTTATGACGATTCTTTTACGCTAGTAGATGGAACGATGATGCAGTCTGTCAGTGGTGGTGGACATTCAGGTGGTGGTATTTGGATCAACACCCTCGATCATGCACGTTTTGGCTATTTATTCTTGAATGATGGCAAATGGAACAGCGAGCAGGTTATCTCTAGCGACTGGATCAAACAAGCTATAACGCCTTCCACACCTCGTCCTGATTATGGATACATGTGGTGGTTAAATACGAAGGGCAGTGATCGCTACATGACAGATATTGATGAGTCAGTGTATTATGCGGCAGGTTTTGGTGGTAATTTTATTGTCGTCGATAAAAGCAACGATATGGTTGTTGTGACCCGCTGGTTAGAGCCTTCTAAACTGGAAGAATTTCTAGGTTTGGTAAAAGAAGCAAATGAGGCAAGAGCAGTTGAGCCAACTAGCTTATTTAACGGCAAAAACTTAGATGGTTGGACGGTACACGGTACAGAAAAATGGTTTGTCAAAGATGGTATTCTCTATTGTGAAAGTGGATCTGATGAGCAGTATGGTTACTTAGCCACTGATGAGCAGTACAAGAATTTTGACCTTACGTTAGAGTTCAAACAAACTGCCAATGGAAATAGTGGTGTTTTCTTCCGCTCGTCATTAGACGGTACAAAAATTACAGGTTGGCAAGCCGAAGTTGCTCCGCCTGGAAATAACTCTGGCGGTATTTACGAATCTTATGGTCGCGGTTGGCTAATCCAGCCACCCTCAAAGCTAGACAGTGCGCTGAAAATGGGCGAATGGAATAAGATGCGTGTCCGCGTCGTCGATGATCGCGTTACTACTTGGCTAAATGGCATTCAGATGATCGACTTTAAAGACGAAAAGATCGGGGAAGCCAATGGTCAAATTGCGCTGCAAATACACGATGGCGGTGGCATTCAAGTGCAGTGGCGAAACCTAGAGGTAGTGGAATTGTGATAACAGTCAATTCTAAATTGACTAATAGCTGATAGAGTAGAAACACAGCTAACCAATGGTATTTACTAGTTAGATGAACACTCATTGTCGATAGTTCGCTTTTGATAGATGACTGATGTCGAAAATACCACCAATCAGTAAGGGTAAGCCCCGTCTCCCTATCGTCTATTCAGCAACAAAATCAACGAATGAATTTTCCAGATTTAAAAGATCAAGTCGCTGTCGTGACAGGTGGAGCAGGCGCATTGGGTGGCGCGATGGTGAACGGTTTAGCGCAACAAGGTGTCAAAGTCGCCATTTTGAGTCGCACGAAAGAGAAGGTGGAGCAAAAAGCAAAAGAAGTAGATGGCATAGCGATTGGTGTGGCTGCGGATGTGTTGGATAAAGACCAATTGATAGCTGCCAAAGAAGAAATTCTAGCAAAATTCGGACGCATTGATATTCTGATCAACGCAGCAGGCGGTAATATGTCGGGCGCAACCATCATGCCAGATAGTTCCATTTTTGATTTGTCGATTGACGATTTTGATCGGGTGACTGCATTGAATTTGAAAGGAAGTTTACTGCCGAGCATGGTCTTTGGTGAGGAAATGGTGAAGCAAAAAAAAGGCTGTATCATTAATATCTCCTCTATGGCAGCGCAGCAACCACTCACACGTGTCGTCGGCTATGCAGCAGCTAAAGCAGCGATCGACAATCTGACAAAATGGATGGCAGTAGAAATGGCGCACAAATACGGGGAAGGCATACGTGTCAATGCCGTCGCGCCAGGCTTTTTTGTGGCGGAACAGAATAAAACGTTACTATTGAAAGAAGACGGCTCCTATACCGACCGCGCACAAACCATCGTCGATCACACACCGATGCGTCGATTTGGAGAAGCGGAAGAATTGTGTGGTGTGGTCAATTGGCTGTGTAGCGAATCAGCTAGTTTTGTGACAGGGGCGATCATTCCCGTCGATGGCGGATTTGGAGCGTTTAGTGGAGTTTAACTCATGACTCATAAATCATAAACCATGAAACAGTTGGAGCAATGTTGGCGGTGGTATGGACCAAATGATCCAGTGCAATTGCCGCATATTCGGCAAGCTGGTGCGACTGGCGTGGTGAGTGCCTTGCATCATATACCAAATGGGGAGGTCTGGACAGTGATAGAGATTCAGAAGCGAAAAATGGAGATTGAAGCAGCTGGTTTGCGTTGGTCGGTGGTGGAAAGTGTACCAGTACATGAAGACATCAAAACGCAAAGCGGCGATTACCAACGATACATTAAAAACTATCAGCAATGCCTGCGCAATTTAGCAGCTTGCAACATCAAAACGGTCTGTTACAATTTTATGCCAGTCTTGGATTGGACGCGTACAGATTTGAATTATCGACTGCCTGATGGCTCGACTGCTTTGCGCTTTGACCGAGTCGCGTTTATCGTCTTTGAGGTGTTTTTATTGAAGCGTCCTGGCGCAGAATTGGCGTACACAGAGGCAGAACTGGAAGTGGCTCTATATTATTTAGAGCACATGAGCGAGGAAGATAAAGAGGAACTTATCGGCAACATCATCGCTGGACTACCGGGTGCGGAAGAAGGCTATACATTAGAGGCGTTTAATGAAGTTCTAGCAACCTATAAAGACATAGATGAAGAGAAATTGCGTCAACATTTGATTGATTTCATGGGAGCGATTGCTCCTGTGGCGCAAGAGCTTGACGTGCAGTTGGCGATTCATCCTGACGATCCGCCGTATCCTATTTTGGGGCTGCCGCGTGTAGTGAGTACGCTGCCTCAATTGATACAACTGTTTGAAGCTGTGCCTATCCGAAACAATGGCGTTTGCTTTTGTACGGGTTCATTTGGAGTGCGTATGGATAATGATCTGGTGAATATGGTCGAAGAGTTAGCGGAACGAATTCATTTTATCCATTTGCGAAGTACGAAACGTGACGGTCTAGGTAACTTTCATGAAGCCGATCACTTAGACGGTGATGTCGATATGTATGCGGTGATGAAAGCCTTGTTGGAAGTTCAAAAAAATAGACTTTATCCTATTCCCATGCGTCCAGATCATGGACATCGCATGTTAGATGATTTGGAGAAGAAGAGCAATCCTGGGTATTCGGCAATTGGTCGGTTGCGAGGATTGGCGGAGTTGAGGGGATTGGAGTTGGGGATTTTGAGGAGTTCCAAAGTTTTGGAATAGACCTATATATCTATAGCGATTTCAAGTTCGTATGAGTGAAGTCATACGCTTCTGTTATGATTCGTAGGTTTGATGGTTCATTCATAACAAAAGCGTGTGATTTCAATCACACTCAATAATAACAATCCGATCGTCGAAGGTTCACGCCTTGGGCGGACAAGTGTACCTTTGATGAAAATTATGCTCACACAATGGCTATATTTTTTAGGTGAGCCTATCGTATCGAAGGTGCAACCTTCGACAATCCTTTGACAATGAATAACACACATACCGATCAAAAAGTATCCACCTTCTTAACCGAAGATTTTCTCTTGGAAAGCAAACCCGCACAACGTCTCTATCACGACTTCGCTGCCGAAATGCCCATTATCGACTACCACTGTCATTTGCCGCCACAAGAAATAGCAGAAGACAGAAAATTTGAGAACCTGACGAAGATTTGGTTAGATGGCGACCACTACAAATGGCGAGCGATGCGCACGAATGGCATCAACGAAAAATACATTACTGGCGACGCGAGCGATCTCGAAAAACACCTAAAATGGGCAGAAACAATGCCTTACACCTTGCGCAATCCGCTGTACCATTGGTCGCATTTGGAACTAGATCGCTATTTCGGGATTCAAGAGTTATTTAGTCCTAAAAATGCAGAACGTGTCTATCACAACTGTACGGAACAACTACAAACAGACGATTTTAGCGTACGAAATTTGATTCGTCGAATGAAGGTCGAGACGATCTGTACAACCGATGACCCAATCGACGATTTAAAATACCATCAAGCACTGGCAGAGAGCGATTTCGAGGTGAAAATTTTACCAGCTTTTCGACCAGATAAAGCGATCTTGATTCAAAAAGAAGGGTTTGTCGAATACATCCAACAACTAGGACAGGCGAGTGGTCAGGAAATTAAAAACTATCTTGATCTACTGGAAGCCTTACGATCGCGTGCCGATTTTTTCCATGAGCTAGGCTGCCGACTATCCGATCATGGATTGGAACAATTGTATGCAGCCGATTTTACAGAAGCAGAAGTCGATCGCATCTTTCAACGACGCTTAAATGGACAAGACATTTACGGGGGCGAAGCCATTCAGTATCAATCTGCGCTGCTGTATGAACTAGGGATTTTGTACCATGAAAAAGGCTGGACACAACAATTTCATCTTGGCGCGATGCGCAACAACAGCCGTCGAATGCTGCGTGAATTAGGACCAGATACTGGTTTCGATAGTATCGGTGATTACAGCCAAGCATCGGCATTATCCAAATATTTGGGTCGATTGGACGAGCAAAATCAACTCACGAAAACTATTCTATACAACCTCAATCCACGCGACAATGCGCTGATGGCAAGCATGATCGGTAACTTTAACGATGGTAGTGTCGCTGGCAAAATCCAGTATGGGTCAGCCTGGTGGTTTTTAGATCAATTGGATGGGATGGAAGCTCAAATGAACGCGCTATCGAATATGGGATTGATTAGTCGCTTTGTCGGTATGTTGACTGACAGTCGAAGTTTCCTATCCTTTCCGCGACACGAATATTTCCGCCGTTTACTCTGCAATATGTTTGGTCAAGATATTGAACGCGGACATCTGCCAAAAGACTTTGAGTGGATTGGGCAGGTGATTCAAAATATTTGCTATTATAATGCGAAGTCGTATTTTAATTTTTAGATCATGAGAAAAGGAATAGACAAAGTACTCGGCGGTATCCTCGTCTTTTTGATGGCACTAATGACGGTCGATGTCCTCTACGGCGTGTTCATGCGCTACGTATTGAATAGTCAACCTGGCTGGACAGAGGAAATCGCACGTTTTTCTCTAATGTGGATTGGTATACTAGGAGCAGCCTACGCCGCTGGTCAAAATAACCACTTATCCATTGATTTGATTTCGACCAAGTTGAATGAGCAAGGCAATCGCCGATTGAGCGTGTTCATCAACATTTTAATTATTGCTTTTGCTGGCGGTGTACTGCTTATTGGTGGCATTCGATTGATGTATGTGACCTCACATTTGGGACAAACCTCTGCTGGACTGAAACTGCCGATGAGTTTGGTGTATTCGGTCTTGCCCATTAGCGGATTTTTGATTGTGCTGTATAAATTGATGGACTTGTTTACGACACCTGTAGAAGCCTAGACTAAATTCGTATGATTGAAGTCATACTCCATAAGTCGAATAATTCACTCATAACAAAAGAGTGCGACTTCAGTCGCACTTAACAAGTAGCCTAAACACATGGAAGTTGCCATTCTCGTTCTCTCCTTCGTTACGCTCTTGGCGTTGCGCGTACCTATCGCTTGGAGTATTGGTATTGCTACTTTGTTGACGATGCTGGCGAGTATTCCTGCCTTGCCTGCTGTGACCACCGTTGCGCAGCGAATGGCAACAGGCTTAGATAGTTTTCCGCTGCTAGCCATCCCTTTTTTCATTCTCGCTGGACAAATTATGAATCGAGGCGGCATCGCCAAACGACTGATTGATTTTGCGAAATCCTTAGTGGGGTCATTGCCAGGTGGTTTGGCACACGTTAATATCGTAGCAGCGATGTTATTCGGTGCCATTGCAGGTTCGGCAGTAGCAGCAGCTTCGGCTATCGGAAGTGCGCTCGGCGGACGCATGGAAGAAGAAGGCTACAGCAAAGAATTTTCCGCTGCCGTCAATATTACGTCTGCCACGACAGGTCTTATCATTCCACCCAGTAACATCCTAATTGTCTACTCCTTAGCGAGTGGTGGTGCGTCCATCGCTGCTTTATTTCTGGCAGGTTATTTACCAGGTATTTTGACTGGTTTATTTTTAATGACCGTCGCTGGTGTTTGGGCAAAGCGAAAAGGCTTTCCAGTGGGAGAACGGACGTCTTTGCGAGCGGTGATCAAAGCTTTTTTAGCTGCACTGCCGAGTCTCTTGCTACTCATTATCGTCATTGGTGGTATCGTGGCTGGCGTATTTACGGCAACAGAAGCCTCTGCAGTAGCTGTTTTGTACTGTTTGATTTTAACATTTGTCTACAAAGAATTGAGTCTCAAAGATTTGCCAGACGTATTTTTGGCATCTGTTAATACGACAGCCGTTGTTTTGTTGTTGATTGCCACTTCCGTTAGTATGTCTTGGATTATGACCTATGAAAATATTCCACAAGACATCACGAACTTTCTACTAGGCATCAGCGATAGCAAGGTCGTTGTGCTACTGCTCATCAATTTAATTCTTCTCTTCGTTGGTATCTTCATGGACATCACGCCAGCTGTCCTCATCTTTACGCCTATCTTTTTACCTGTCGTCACAAAATTAGGAATGGATCCTGTTCATTTCGGTATCGTCATGGTCTTGAATCTTTGTGTAGGACTGTGTACGCCACCTGTTGGAACAGTACTTTTCGTGGGTGTCGGCGTGGCGAAAACGAGCATTCAGAAGGTTATTCGACCACTTTTGCCGCTGTTCATTGCGATGATTGTCGCCTTGTTTCTGGTGACGTATATTCCGCAGTTGACGATGTGGTTGCCTGGGGTGTTTGGATATTAAAGATATTAGAGGAAATCGTAGTAGGATGCAATGATAACCTGATGGTTGGAGCTTGTCCGGATTGTCGAAGGTTGCACCTTCAATCGTCGTGGTGTTCCAAAGCTATAAAAAGCGGATTTCGATAGTCTCGGACTGTGTCCGAGATTCTATATGCTTATCTAAAAACTGATGGCAACACCTTCCAGTACGAATACACCTTACGCGATCACCTCGGCAACAACCGAGTCACCTTCTCTGACTTGGATAACGATGGACTCATCGAGACGAACAACAACGAAGTCCTACAAGAATCCCACTACTATCCCTTCGGCATGACGATGGAGCGTCCGAGTACCGTACCCACCACCACCCCCAAAAATGATTATCTTTACAATGGCAAAGAACTCGATGAGGACTTTGGCTTGAATTGGTATCACTATGGCGCGCGGATGTATGATGCGGTGATTGGGCGGTTTACGAGTGTTGATCCGATAGCAGATCAGTTTCCACATGTGAGTCCTTTTAATTATGCGGAGAATACGCCGATTAATGCAATTGACTTGCATGGGTTACAAGCATTTTTTGTTCATGGAACAAATTCTGATATTGATGCATGGGCATCATACGAGCCGCTTCGTAATGGCATAAGAAGTCACTTCGAAAACTCAAGTATAGGTACTCAAGAACTCTTTTCCTGGTCAGGTGGCAATAATAGTGGCGCCCGTACAGAAGCAGCATATGATTTAGTAGATCATATTATTGCTAATAGAGTAGAAGGTGAACCAATTACAGTTGTAGGTCATAGTCATGGTGGAAATGTTGGGATAGATGCAGTTAATATGTTGAGGCTAGAGTTTCCTGATGCTGAGATAAATTTGATTACTATGAATACTCCTGTTCGGGATGATTATCAACTTTCTGAGATCTTTGCCAATGATGATAACTTTACCCATCTGAACTATTATATTAATACTGACTTAGTCCAAATAATGGGGGGAACTTCACTTTCAGGAAAGGTATTCGACTACGAGCGAGGGAAAGAAAAAGGAAAAACTGGAACACCAAAAGGATATTTAGGAGGTACTATCCTAGCAGCTATCTTGAATGGACATCCAAATAAAACGGGTGGTGAAAAGGGAAAAGCAGGTAGAAGATACAATAATGGAAAAACACAAAATATCGGTAACAACACTCAATACGGTTTATTCGATATTGAGAGTGCTCATAGGTATTGGCTACAGAAAAATGCAGATTTATTACTTAATGATTTAAAAATGCGTAAAAGTGAATATCCTGATTAGATATATGATATATTTATTAGTAGTACTCCTATCGTTAGGTATTGGTTCATGTAAAGTCTATTTGACCGAAGGTGATAAAGTAGCTAGAATAGCCTACTCTGATCTACCTGATAAAGTACAAGCTTCTTACTACAACGTATATAAGGATGCAGAAGATGGAATTATTGATATAATGCCAAAGATTATTAATCTGGATAGTACAAAAGTGAATTTCTTTTATATTGAAAATACTTCTGTTGAGATAATATGGGCAGGAAATGAAATATTCGAGATAGATGGTAAGCGTTTTTACCTACCCTGGAATTTGAATAAAGAAATAAGACCTTATCTTCTTTATAATCAGATTTTTTATTGTATTGTTGGAAATAGAGAATCTTGGAACAATCATTCTATAAACCAACTAAAACGGAACGAATTCTTAGAGATTAACTTGACAGAGTACTTAGATTATTAACCATGATGGTCGCGGTGTTCGTGTTCGATAGTCTCGGACTGTGTCCGAGATGCTATATGCTCATCTAAAAACAACGACAACTATGAATGGACGTATCATCCAAAATCAGAACGGCTTACACTATCTGACAATGACAGTAGTAGGATAGCTATATGTATAGGAAGACGAGCGTATGGAATCTTGGATGAAATCCGAGACTATCGCTCTTCCTTCTTTAGTTGAGAGAGACTGAGCCGATCAGGTGACAAGCGATACCATAGTTGGCTTTTCAGGTAACGTATTGAGTGGAGAAGAAGTGTTAGTTGGATTTGAATTGCCAATGAACCAGCTAAAAAACGCGAAATAGTCCAATTAGATAGTTACTGAATACTAACTAAATCCCAGCCGATATCCTTTCATCTCCTGATGTCGCTCCAACGCATCAGGCAACAAACTCGCCAGATGCGCCCAATACTGCGCACTATGATTCTTTTCTTTCACATGCGCCAACTCATGATAAATCACATAGTCGATTAGGTGGTCGGGCAATAGATAGACGTAGCAGGATAAATTGATGTTGTTCGTACCAGAGCAACTGCCCCAACGCGTTTTGGCTCGTCGGACAGTCACTTTTCGGATTGGGATTTGATGCTGTTGTGCTAGTTGTCGAACACGCTGTGGTAAGGTATATGCAGCTATTACACGCAAAAAATCTTCTAGCTGTCTTTGAATCCAATCTTGTAAATCTGTGGTGGCTATTGATGTATCGTCTGCTATACTGATGATTAACTGATTGTCCTCATAATTATGATGAGCATTTGTTTTAGTGTCACGTTTTACGTGAAGTGTGATGTCTTTGAACGTATAGGTAGAACCTACTTCAAATTGTTTCTGACTCGGTACATGTTCCTGTAATTCTCGCTGCTTTTCCAAAATCCAATCGCGTTTCGATACGACAAATTTTCGCGCGTCTTTCACTGCTGCATACTTTGGCAACGTCACCTGCACTGGCTGCCCAGGTCGCAAACGAATTTTAATATGCTTTGCCCTTGCGTGTCGCTTGTATTCGACGATTCCAATTCCGTTTACTTCTTCCTGCATAATTTGAATTACGAACCTGTCTGACTTGTCGTCTGCGACTGGCAGGTTACGGTTTGTGTGGAGAGGTACTGATTTTTGGGTTTTGCTCCTGTATTCATCACACGCTTCAAATCAGCCCTCTAATTAATTACGAATTACGGCAACACGCTGTTTTAAAGCTAGAGAACAATGCTAAAATTCGGCGATTTGTGCTGTAACAGCCAACAGCCAACACAACTCAACTCAACTCATAAATTCCCAAGCCGTCCGATATGTCTCCATTTGATCGCAATAATCCAAAAATGCGCCATAAAATTCATCATTGCCGA
>CAYLPW010000049.1:0-23329 GCA_964385665.1 uncultured Saprospiraceae bacterium | reverse complement strand
CAACCCCTCCAAAAACGCCACCAACAACCGCACCCCAAACGCCGTCGAACTCTTCTGCTTCGAGAACTCCGCTTCACTAAATGCCACACCAGCAATATCCATATGTGCCCATTTTGGATGCTCATCCGTAAAAAACTGTAGGAATTTGGCAGCATGAATCGCGCCAGACATCGGGCGCGTGCCTAGGTTACGAATATCCGCGACATCCGAATGGAGTTCTTCCCCATAAACCGACCAAATAGGGAGTTGCCAAACACGTTCGCCAGTGGTTTCGCCAGCTTCGAGGAGGGCGTTTGCGAGTTCGTCATTATTGGAGAACAGCGCACCAGCATGATAGCCGAATGTACGCACGGCACTGCCAGTCAAAGTTGCTAAATCAATCAAAACATCTGGCTGATAGTGTTTATTCATATACGCCAATCCATCCGACAAAATCAAACGACCTTCTGCATCGGTGTCGATGATTTCGATGGTTTTGCCGCTGTACGTATCAATGACATCACTGGGTTTGATGGACAGCGCATCTACACTATTGTCTGTGGCTGGAACGATACCAATTAAGTGAATCGGTAACTTCAATTTTGCGGCTAACTCCACTGTTCCTAGCACCGCCGCTGCACCGCCCATGTCACTCTTCATGAAGTGCATATTGGCTGCGCCTTTGATGGAAACACCACCAGTATCAAAAGTCACGCCTTTACCGACTAAGCCGACTTTTTGGGTCGCCTTTTCGCCTTTGTACTCTAAAATAATGAACCGTGCTGGAAATTCACTTCCTCTATTGACCGCTAAAAGGGCATGAAGACCCACTTCTTCTATCTTTTCTTTTCCCCAAATTGTGGCTTCGTAATTGTTCGCTTTGGCAGACTGACGCGCCCATTCCGCGAGTACTTCTGGCACTTTTTTGTTGCTCGGCGCATTTACCAACTGCATGATGCTCATCTGCGTTTCGGCAGTGGCTTGTCCTTTGTGCGCGGCTGTTTGCACTGCTTTTTCATCTTCATGATAAACAACCAGCGTGGCATCGTCTGCTAAAAATGGATGCGTTTCTTTTTCCTCACTTTTATATGCGCCAATTTGGTAGGTGCTTGCAACTAATCCATTTACTGCCCATTCGACTTGCTGCTTCGTTAAGTGATTGCCGAAAAGCGCGATTTTTGAACCCAATTTCTTGGATTGTCGATGCGCCAATCCCCGAAAGGCACGAATGACACTTACAGCATCTTTACCATCCCCGATACCAAGAAGAACAATTGTTTGCTCCTCATTCCACAGCCAATGTGTTTCGTTTTTCTTGCCACTTAGGTGAGCTTGAAGGTGCTCAATTTGATTGTCAGGAAGCGGGGAGAAGGTTGCCCAATTGTCTTGGTCTTGAAGGATGGGGATAATTAAAACGTGGTCAGTTGATGTCCACGTGGTTGCGGTAGAAATGTGTATCATGAAGCGCTACTTAAAATCGGCAATTGCCTTAATATCCAATGTTATTTATTAGCGGCGCGAAAATACATGTATTTTGTTTAAATATATAATTGGTGAAGAGTGATCGGATGACCTGAAGATAAACTCCGAGTCATCCGATGACTACACACTCATCAAAAACTACTCAATCACCAACAACATCGTCCGAACGCGTGTACCGCTTCGCAGACTCAGTTGATACGTGCCACTCGCTAAATTCGCTATATCTAGTTCGTACTGTCCTTGCTGCACTCGTCCTAGTTGATCCGTGCGAACAACTTGCCCTAGCATATTGCTCAACTGCAAGTTCAAGTTCGTGACCTCTTCAAAATGATATTGAATGATCGTGCGTTCCTGTGCAGGATTTGGGAAGACTTGTAATGATTGTACAAAGCGCAAATCTTCTACACCTACCGCTTCACAGGACGCACAGAATCCGAAACAAACTTGATCTAGCGTATCTGCTTCTTGACCAACAATCAAGAATCGACCCCCGAAAGAGTCAAACACACAGTCGTCGCCAAATTCCGTATCAATCTCTTCCTGATCGAAAGGTCCGTTGAAGAAGTTATATTCCACCGTGTCGCCTTTGACCAGAGGAACAGTAAACGTAAAGACATTCATATCGTCGGTTGGTGTCATTTCTTGTGCTTGAAAATTATTGAAGTCACCACCGATATACGCGCCTTGTTCTGACAATTCTCCACTACTCGCTAAAATAGACATATCGACTTGGAATGTCACATTGACAGCTGGCGCGCCAAACTCGACCGTAAAGTCAAAGCCTGGTCGTGGTCCATCAAATTTAGATGCCCATTCGATGTAATAGGTTTCTCCACTTTCGACTTGAATCGTCTGTGTGGGCGAAGTGGGATCACAACTATTGCCACTGAACGCTAGCAACTGTAAACTATCAATGCCACACGTTCCACTATACACATAGACGCGCGTTGCTTCTGGCAATGTTTCACAAGAGAATACACTCATCGTACCATCGTCAGGAGCAGTGAAGGCGTACCATTCTGAATTGGCGTAAGGTGCATAGCTGTTCGCCGAAGAGTTGCCTACATTAGAGCCTCCAACAGCAGCGTTTCCATTCAAGGTATCAATCGTAATTGTGCCAGCTTCAATCGGAATGGCCGATTCACAAAAATCGCCAACAGGCAGTTCCCCTTCTACCAAAGCCAATGACCATTCAAAACCAGTATTTTCCCAAGTATTATCGAAAGCAATATAATAGGTTTCCCCTGTTTGTACAGGCACTTCTCGGTAAGAAGCAAAGTTGCTACTGCTGCCAGGGTCAGTCGGACATAAATCATCATTGACACCCAAAATCGTCAAGTCATCAATGCCATCACCAAATACCCAAAAACGAGAATCTGAACCCCCTTCGCAAGTACTCACCGCGATGTAGCCATCTGCAGTTGCGGTGTACTCGTACCAGTAGCCTGCCCGTCCGTTGCCATTGCCACGCACTAGGAAGTTCGTACCAAAACATTCTAATTCAGGAGCGGTATACGTGCCTGGTGTCACCTCGACTGCGGTATGGGCATACTGTCCTTCTTGCGCTGGTGGAATTTCTGCAAAGTACACATCGTCAATGTAATACAAATGCGAACCTGCCGCTGGGAAAAAGTCAATCGCTCCCAATTGTCGTGTTCCTTCTTGTGTAAAACTCGTCCAGCTAAATGCCCAAGAATAGACAAATTCACCATCAATGTAAAGACGGATATTGTCATTGTTTAAGTCAATATAATGCACTACTTCAAACCAACTTTCTGGCGTGAAGGTACTTGTGCGCGTATCGTCTGCGCCAGCGTCAATCACTAGCGTACTGTCCGCTTCAAACTGTACTTGCAAACCAAACTCTTCACCTGGTTCGCCCTCTACTTTTTGGATGTTATAATACGCTTTTTCGCCTCTAGGCACGTACATATTCCAACGAACGATGTAATGTCCTGCTGTTTGATCGCCCAGTTGCAGTAAGACATCTTGAGGTCCGTTGTTCCCTTCTATTTTCAAAGCTTGTTCCCCACTTTGTGCTTGGTCAGTACTGACAAGACCATCCTCATTGCCACCTTCAGTACCACTCCAGGTCGTCCAAAAATCAGATTGTGGCCCTAATGCGCCAGTTTCATAACTTTCAAAGTCATCGTTGATGATAACAAATGGCTGATCGCAGTTTTCAGGGCCACAGCTTCGACAAAAACCAAAGCATACCACCTCTACTGCTTGCGAATCGACGGCGGTCACGATCAAGGGACGCACATTGAAACCAAAGCCAGAATCAACGGCACAATCATCGGGTACGCTTTCCACATTTTCCACTGCCAACATGCCGTTCATGAAGGCGTAGCCAATGGTGTCTAAGGTAGTCAACGGAAGCGTCACTGTCCAACGGTTGTCCCCATCTTCGTCCGTTAATTGTGCGATATTGACATCTGCCAACGTATCAGGAGTAGCAAATGCCCATACCATTTGAACACCATCTTCGCCTACATTTTCTAGTGTCATATCCACGGCGAAAGTAACGTCGACCGTCGGAAGTGTATCTAAGGTTAGGGTAAAGTCAAAGCCACTAGCATCGCGTCTGCCTGACCATTCTATTAGATACGTGTCTCCTGCTGTAACGGGAAGATCATTGATAGCCGCAGCCGTATTATCTGCGTCGCCTTCAAATGCTGGACAGTTACTATCTTCTGTCCGCAAAGTATTCGGCGCATCACAACTCCCTTCATGCAAAATCAGTCGAGTATTTGCACCGCCGCCGCAACTGCTGATACTCATCAAACCTGTAAATGCTGGCGTGAAGGAGTACCAATTAGAACCTACGGTATTATACAAACCTGTTTGCCCGAATTCCGTAATCGTGTCTACTACATACATACCAGGCTGAATAACAATCGCGCTATCGCAAACCTGTCCTGGTGCTAATACGACGACCGTTTCTTCAAACTCGACATTGAACTCAAAACGTCCGTCTTCCCAGCGGTTGTCCCACTCAATCAAATATTCAACACCACCTGTGACTGGAAAACTAACGAAAGATGCGTATTCATCTTCTAAGTTCGTCGGGTCGAAAATACAAGCATCGTCATTTTGAGCGACAGTGGTTAAATTCAGTCCGAAGATGTCGCACGAGCCAGTGTGTACATACAAGCGAGTATCTGCGCCACCTTCACAAGAACTAACTGTCAAAATTCCATCTGCTGGCGGCGTGTAGCTATACCAAACGGCAGCTGTCGTACTACCACCTGCTGGATTGGAAGGGGCGCCACCCAAGCCGCTTAGGACAGCATCTGGCGTGATCGAATCGACGACATGTACGCCAGGCTCAATCATCTTGGCTTCTACACATAAGTTGTTGAGCGATGGAACTAAAGTAGCAGTCACTTCTCCATCCCCCAATATCGCTTTAATGGCTTCGCAAGCTCCGAACGTAATACCAACGACTGGAATCGTTAATGCACCCATATCATCGCCTGCCAAGACTGGCAACTGAGTCGGATTGGCGGCATCATTGTTGCAAATGACGACAGCTACTGCGCCAGCGTTTTGAGCATTGAGTGCTTTGCCCGAAAAGTTGCAAGCTCCTCTGTCGATCAGCGCAATTTTTCCGCTTACATCGTTGGTAATTGCAGAACAACCGTCGCCAGTAGGGGCTTCTGCGTCTTCTACCACTACAATAGCGGCTTCAATATCCGCTGTAAAATTAGGTCCAAACAATGCGCGTAGGGCATAGATGTCGCCTATTTCATCAATAGATAAAGTAGCTTGTGCTTGCATGGACAAACTACTGCAAATCAAGAATAGAAAGAGGAGCAAACTCTTTCCGAGAGTACCAAAAGTCATATGTAATGTTTTTATGAATAGATGAGATAGTACTACTGCATGATAGCAATAGTATAAATTGTTTACAGTTTATAGCACGGTAGATAAAATTGGATAGGTCTAAAATAAGAGTGAGAAAGATGGACAATTTATTTAATACGACCTAATTTGTATCCATAAATCTGTAAAAAGGTAGACTAATTAAATGGGGAGGATCAATTTGTTCTTGAATTTAGGCTATGGAACAAGAAATGTTTGCTCCCATTGATTTTTATCCCAAATAAACACAGCCCGTGTGTGTCCGTCGCGGCTCAGTTTTAAATAGTCAATATGGTGAACCGTAAAAACAAGTAGCGCGAAATTGTTGAAGTAAGGATTGGTACTTTCTATAGTTAAATCATCAAGTGCTAACCGATCTGGAAAGATATTACCTGATTCGCTGATAGCTGTGCCTGATGGCAGGGAAGTGGCGTAATCCTTTCTATTTTTAGCGGCAATGGTTCGCCAAACTTCTCGACTTGGTTCATCTTCGTGATGAATTTGAACACTTGCTTGAACGCGAAGCTGTATACTTTTTCCTTTATCCCAAAAGGTGAAACTCCCCTGCGGCTGCTGTCGAAAATCGTTTACTTTATCACTTCTCACGTCTGTGTATACCCAAAGTTGTCGTTCATTGACTATTGTTTTCCGTAAGACAACTGTTCGACTCTTTGCAATTGTTCCGTTTGTACTCGCTAAAACGGGCGTGTGGTAAGCGTGGCGAGTTTGTACGGCACCACGGAACAAGAGATTCCAAGATTGACGTAAAATTTGATCGAGTGATTCCATGCGAAAGCCAACAGTTGCCCTAGCGATTTGTTGTCTGTCGTATAGACAACTATTAGAAAATTAAGCTGTTAAGAAGCGTAAAATAACTAGAGAGCAGACCTGATAGGTTTCTAAACCTGGTCAAGTCTATGTCGATACTTACTTTGCTGACGACCATTGACCTAATAATCATTTTGCATGAATACGAACATACGAACACTTGGCGAATTGAAAGCCACCGATTACAAATCACGTACCATTAAAGAAGAGTTACGTGAGAATTTAATCCAAAAACTAAAAAAGAAAGAAAAGGTATTTGAAGGTATTATTGGATTTGACGAAACGGTACTGCCAGATGTGGAACGTGCCGTATTGTCGCGCCACAATATGCTTTTTTTAGGACTACGCGGACAAGCGAAGACCAGAATTGCTCGCCTTCTGGTGAATTTGCTTGACGAATACATGCCAGTGGTAGCTGGTAGCGAATTGAATGACGATCCACTGCAACCGTTGTCCCGTTTTGCGATGGACTTAATTGCGGAAAAAGGCGATGAAACACCGATCGAATGGGTACATCGAGATGACCGATACGTGGAAAAATTAGCGACGCCAGATGTAAGTGTGGCGGATTTAATTGGGGATGTCGATCCGATCAAGGCAGCAACGCAGAAGTTATCGTATGCCGATGAGCGTGTGATTCATTTCGGACTGATTCCAAGAGCACACCGTTCCATTTTCGTCATTAATGAGTTGCCCGATTTGCAAGCACGGATTCAAGTATCCTTGTTCAATATTTTGCAGGAAGGTGATATTCAAATTCGTGGGTTTAAGCTGCGCTTGCCCTTAGATATTCAGTTTGTCTTCACCGCTAATCCAGAAGATTACACGAATCGCGGTAGCATTATCACGCCGCTGAAAGACAGAATTGAAAGTCAAATCCTGACGCACTATCCAAAAACAATTGAAGTATCTCGACAAATTACGAGTCAAGAGGCACAGATTGCGAAAGAGCAAGCAGCGAAGGTAGAAGTTTCTGATGTGATTGAGATTTTGCTGGAAATGCTGGCGTTTGAAGCACGGACGAGTGAGTTTATTGATGAAAAAAGTGGAGTGTCTGCGCGATTGAGTATTTCGGCGTATGAAAATTTGGTGAGTACCGCAGAACGTCGAATGCTCATCAATAAAGAAAAGAAAACGCGAGCGCGCATCACCGACTTTTGGGGCGTTGTGCCAGCCATTACCGGAAAAGTAGAGTTGGTGTATGAAGGCGAGCAGGAGGGACCGTATGCGGTGGCTGTCAACTTGATGGGTGGTGCGATCAAGAAGATGTTCTTGAATCATTTTCCGAATCCTGAAAAGTTACGCAAAGGTAGAGAGCGCGATCCGTATGGCACGATTCGGGCTTGGTTTTCTGCTGGCAACACCGTGGAACTGCTGAATGATAGTAATGACAAAGATTACAAAAAGAAACTAGAGGAAGTCGCTGGATTGAAGAAAATGGTGGAAAGCCATTTGGACTTGAAAGGTGATGAGTTGTACACCTACATGGAGTTGGTCTTACATGGTCTGGCAGAGTTTGAAGTAGTCAATAAAGATTTAGTGGATTCTTCGTTCAAATTCCGTGATCTGCTTGCCAATATGTTGGATGACGATGATATGTTTGGGGATATGGATGATTTTTAGATGAGGACGAGATATGAGACCTGTCTGACTGTTGTTTGCGGCAGGCAGGTTTTGAGAGGTGAGATCGCTTCGCTTTGAGAGGTGAGACATTTCCATCTCCGTAAAATTTCAGGTCGAATATAAAAGGGGAAGTTAAGCTGGTGGCTTGACTTCCCCTTACTAGTTGAGAATAGTGCTAAAAATTGTCTAAACTCTATCTTTTTTCACGTAGCGATAGATCACTAAAATAAGTACCGCGCCAGCAGTAGCGATCAATAGCTCACCGATTAGTCCGCTAGAAGCAATACCGATCAGACCTGCTAAAAAGCCTCCTAGCATAGCACCACCTATACCTAATAGTATCGTAATGATCCATCCTCCAGGATCTTTTCCTGGCATGATAAATTTACCGAGTGCGCCTGCGGCTAGTCCAATTAGAATCCAATATAAGATATTCATAGTATGTAGTTAATTAAAAATTAGATGTTTGTTCTAGTTCTAAGGTTAGTTTATTAAAAAAAAACTATGATAGTCCCTTCTTTTCGATCTCCAAAATAGCAGCCACATGCGCATCCGCAATAGCCTGACGCGTATCATCCTCCATCAATTTCTCGACTTCCTGTCGATTATTAAAAAATCCACTCTCCGTCAAAATGGCTGGCATAGACGTGTATTTTAAAACATACAAAGCACGCAATTTGGTCGTTTTTAGTCCTCTATTTTTCCAACCTGTTGCTTCAATGAGTTCACGTTGAAAGATAGCCGCCATTTTTTTGCCACTTGTACTTCGATCATAGTGCCATGTTTCTATGCCGCTAATACTAGGAGCTACCCACTGCGTGCCAGGGCGCGTGGGTCCTGCATTGGAGTGAACAGAAACAAAGAGTTTCGGTAAACGACTTGGCAGATTATTTGCTCGACGCACCCGTTCAGACAGTCGGATATCATCGCGTTCTTCTGGTACTACGTTGAAGAATTCAATATCATGTTCTCGCAATTTTGCGATGATTCGCCCGACAATATCGCGGTTGAATTCATATTCCATAAACTGGATATTGATACCATTGTACTCGAAAGGGGCAGAGCGTTTGCCTGGTGTTTCTTTGGCATGACCATTGTCCAAACACCACATGTAGCGTTTGTTAGTGGATGTTGTTTCTTCTAACTCTTGCTTCTCTTTCTCAGGTAGCGAGTCGTTGCCAGGACGGGGTTCTTTTTCTGTTGGGTCGTCAATGACTACACCTGGTTCTATCTCAAAAGGCAAATCTTCCGTGACGATGGTCGTATCTCTTGGTAGATCTGACGAGTCGCTCAACATTTCTACATTAGTCGGCGGTGCTTCTGGAACTTCTTTGGGTTCTTCACGATCAGGTTGAGGGTCGCGGCGATCATCTGTCGTGGTAGGAGTAGACCCAAAGAGGGAAGAAAGTAGTTTTCCTATAAACTCAAAAAATTTCATGCTGTATTGAATTGGTCGAATTGAAAATAGATAAAAACATTATTAGTTTCTGCCTGATTTTCAAGCTGTTAATGTATGGTTTAGGTTGGATGTACTTATTGCTAAAATCAGGTTATACATCTAAAATTGATCTAAATATAATCGAATTAATGGTAGACTGTCAAATTACTAGAAGGCTTTTGTGATTAATTTGTTTCTTCTGCTCTGAGTTCGATAGTAAATTTATCTCAAAAACTTTCGGGATAAATTTATTCTCGCACACCACTTATACCTCTTATACCTCAATTCCCTCAAATAGTCCCCAAACTTGCTCATCTGGTGTGGCAGCTTCAATATGAATAGGCTCTTTAGTCACTGGATGCGTAAACGACAAAGAACGAGCGTGTAGATGAACCGACCAATCGTTATTCTTGTACTGTGAGCCATACTTTCTATCGCCTCGAATTGGTAAACCCACTTTAGCTAGTTGCACTCGGATCTGGTGTGGGCGTCCTGTGACTGGTTTTACCTCCAACAGCGCGTGTTCGCCCACCTCTGCCAGCAGCCGATAGCTCAATTCTGCTTGTTTTGATTTGTCGCGTGGTCGCGTATACGCTTTTGCAGTATTGGTATTTGGATCTTTGGTAAGGTGGTGGATCAGTGTTCCTTCTAATTCTTTCGGACGTTCATTGACCACTGCCCAATATGTTTTCTGCACTTGTCGCAATTGAAACTGCTTGTTCATTCGCTCCAATCCTTTGCTTGTTCGTGCATACAACGTCACGCCACTCACAGGTCGATCCAAACGATGAATCGTACCCAAGAAAACCGCACCAGGTTTGTTGTAGCGCATTTTAATGTATGTTTTTACCCAATCGGCAGCTGTCGTGTCGCCGCTGGAATCGCCTTGTACTAACCAGCCTGAGGGTTTGTTGATGGCAATTAAATGGTTGTCTTCGTAGATGACGGTTATATTATCGTTGTACATCTTGAGAATTTAAGAAAGTGAGAGTTTGAGAGCATTCAGCAACCTATTAATACGCACATTAATAGCTCACAGCCCATAACGCATGAGCCGTAACTCACTGCGTTTTCATCCAGTCAATGATCTCCTTAGTGGTCTTAGACTGCATGTCTTCTGGTAGTTCCACACGTTGACCAGTCTCCATATCAATCGCCACAGGTGTGCGTGCTTCATCTTTCAGGCGAAGTACAATATAGCGATTGTCCAAAGCACTCTTGTTTACTTGTTGGCTAATCGCCTCAGCTTCTGCTAACATGGGGTTGATCGCGAATGTATTGGCTTGTATGTCATAGTCAGGTACGACGATCTGTTGCTTGTTGTTCCCATTTGATTGTAGTAAAAATAAACTACTATAATCTCCTGCTTCTCGCTTATACTCTGCAAATGCTTCCTCTTGTTTTGGCGAATCCAGAATAGTCATATTATACACAAAGCTGCCAGCATCCTCCGCAAAACCAATGACATATCTGCCCCATGTTTTGATGTCCATGATCGCTCCAGATTGAGCATCTTCTAGCTGCCGATTGCTCTTAAATTCAGGATTGAGTGGCGCAGATAGTTTATTATTCGTCACATCATAAACGTACATTCGATCTGAACCTAGAATACCAATTAATTCGCCCTTTAAAGAATCAATAGGGGTCAAATAATAAGGATAATCCGCGCTGATACTGATCGGCAACTCTTCTCGGAATACTTCACTGCAATCTTCTGTATTGTATGCCACTAACACCCGATGACTCTCCCCCAATGCTTCGTCAAACGTAGACTCGTCCGCTGTAATCGCGACCAAGGTTTGCTTATTCCGAAACCATTGTTGATTCCCGTCGTACACTTCGCCATCTATTTGGCAGTCGTGACTTTCTGGTAGTTCAATGCGTTGTTCAGCAATGTCATTCGCATTGGGGACACGGTTAGGTTGTAAGATAGGAGGTGTAGTGCCAGTGATCTCATTAGGGTCGTCGGCAATGTTATTGGAGCTATTATCTGTTGTTGTATCACAGGAAAGAACCATCAGACTAATTAGCACCATATATAGATAGAAATGCACAGCTTTCGTCATGATTAATGTTTTACTTAGTTTACGCATCTGTATAAAAACGTTCGGTAGCTCAATTGTTTGATGCGTGTCAATCATTAACTTTCACTGCAAAGCTACTTTTTTGGCAACTAAATTTAATTCGACTTGAAATACACACATGGAAATGATAGTTTTGACCGTTCTGTTGGGAAGGAAAATTTTACATCCATATCACTAATAACGCTACTACACAGATAGCAGATCGAAAATGGCTACATCTTGACCGCTAACTTAAGCATTATACCCACCTACAACGAGCGAGAGAATATCGAAAAAATGATTGAGGCGATATTGGCGCTCCCTGTTGCTTTCCATATCCTAGTGGTGGATGATGGCTCACCAGATGGTACGGCTGATATTGTCCGCCAATTGCAGCAAAACTATCCTACTCAACTGCACCTGTTAGAACGTTCTGGGAAGCTCGGTCTAGGTACAGCTTATATTGCTGGATTCAATTGGGGATTGGAGCGACACTACGATTACTTCTTTGAGATAGATGCTGACTTCTCCCACAATCCAAGAGATTTAGTCCGCTTACATCGCGCTTGTGCCGCAGGAAAAGCAGACGTAGCTGTCGGTTCTCGCTATACCAAAGGCGGACGCGTTCATAACTGGCCGTTTGACCGTATTTTTCTGTCGTATGGAGCTTCTCTTTATGTCCGCATGATTACGTTTATGCCAGTCAAAGACCCAACTGCAGGATTCGTCTGCTACCATCGAAACGTGCTGCAAACGATTGATTTTGAGAAGATTCGATTTATTGGGTATGCATTTCAGATTGAAATGAAGTTCGCAGCGTACAAATTGGGGTTCAAAATAAAAGAGATTCCCATCACCTTCACAGATCGAGTAGAGGGCGTGTCGAAAATGTCTGGTAAAATTGTGAATGAAGCAATTGTAGGAGTACTGAAAATCAGGTGGCGGAGCTTCTTTGATACGTATCGAGTAGGGGAGAGTGAGAGAATTTCGAGAGAGTGAGAGTTTCGAGAGTTTTGAGAGATGAGAGAAGGCGTTACTCCAACCGCCATTTCAGTAGTTGCTCCGCGATTTTTCGATCATTGCTCAAGCGTGGGACTTTATTTTGTCCACCTAGTTTTCCTTGCGTTTTCATATAATTTCGGAACGCATCTGTCTGCAAAGGTGTGATTTTTAATGGTTGAAGGATACCTCCATCGATCAAGTCTCGATAGTAAATATTCTGCTCCACCATAACCGTGTCTAGTGCTTTTGCGAAAGCGATTATGTCAGTTGGTTGTTGTTCAAAAGCGACTAGCCACTCATGGTAGGGTAGACCACCTTCTTTGGGTTGTATGTTTGGCGCAACCGTATATTCTGTAGTCGCTATGCTAAACTGCTGTGCAGTCGTCAACATCGCTTCTTCTACCTCTTTTCCGATCACATGTTCCCCAAAGGCAGAGATAAAGTGCTTGATGCGTCCAGAAACCACAATACGATAAGGTGACAAAGAAGTGAACTGCACCATATCCCCAATGTTGTAGCCCCAAAGCCCAGCATTGCTATTGATGATAAGGGCATAGTTGACGCCTAGTTCCACATCTGCTAACGAGAGGCGCTTTGGCTGTTCCTTGTCCAATTCATCGACAGGAATAAATTCAAAGAAAATACCAGATTGCACATTCAGTAATAGTCCTTTGTCGTCTTGGCTATCTTGAAAAGCGATGAAGCCTTCTGAAGCTGGATAAGTTTCCACACTGTCTATTACTTGCCCCACTAGCTGTTCTAGACTCGTCCGATAGGGTTCAAAGTTAACGCCGCCGTAGACGAAGACCGAAAAATTAGGGAAAATATCTTTGACATGTTGCTTACCTGTTCGTTCCAGTAGTCGCTCGTAATACATTTGCACCCAAGGCGGAATACCAGAGATCAATCGCAAATCTTGACCAATCGTCTCATCAATGATTTTATCCAATTTCGTTTCCCAATCGTCGATACAGTTGGTGTGCCAGGTAGGCAGTTGATTTTTCTTTAACCAATTGGGAATCATATGATTAGAAATCCCCGAAAGTCGACCAGTGAGAATTCCGTTAGTATTTTGTAGTTCAGGACTACCAGATAGGAAAATCATTTTTCCATCAATGAAATCGCGATTGCCTGTCTCTATTGAATAGTTGAATAAAGCATTTCTAGCTGTGTTGAAGTGATTTGGAATACTTTCTTTCGTAATCGGAATGTATTTAATACCAGAAGTCGTGCCAGATGTTTTTGCCAAATAAACTGGACGATCTGCCCAAAGTACATCCTTTTCGCCAGCCTGTATACGTTCTATATAAGGTCGCAGAGCTTCATAGTCCTGAATGGGAACACGCGCTTTGAAGTCAGCGTAAGTACGAATGCTTTGAAAGTCATGTACTTGCCCGAACGCCGTATCTTGAGCTTTTCGCACCAAGTCTAACATCAACTTTTCTTGCAAGAGTACAGCATGCCGTTTCCAATATTGGATACGACTATGAATGTATCGAGCGAATGGATAAACTAGCGTGGCTTTGACACCCATTTCTATTCTTGTGTGATAAGTAGAGAAACAGTAGCTACCTCAGGAGACACATTGCGACCACTACACTCTTCTACAAAGGTGTATGCTTCGATATTGAATACCAATCGATCAATAGGATCATCCTCTTTTTCGCTGCGAATGGTATGAGCTATCTGTTCATCACCTCTTTCTACTGTGATATAAGCAAGTATCTCTCCTGCCCAAACACAACGGGCATTGCAAGGGCATAGCGCGTTCACTAGACTATCTACTCGTATTTGCGTTCCGTCTGGAAGACAGTAGCTTTTTTCGGCTTGCGCTTCAAAAGCGACTACATAGTCTACTGCTTCGCAAGGACTAGATACTTCTTTATTACAGTTAGCTAAAAGCAAATAAATACAAGAAAGAATCAAAAAATATAAACTGTGCATACTTTAGTTTTTATTAAACAGCACTTTGCTCTGTCATACTAGACAACAACTCACGTACCGCTTCTACAGATAAAATATTGTAGCGTGCGTCAGTCCGTGTTAGTCCGACTTTGACGGTGTACGACCCTTCGGGCATGGCCTTAAAAGTATCTTCATCCGTGTGATCATCGCCTACTGCAAAGACAAAATCAAAATCTTCGTCATTCACCCAATGAGTGATCGCTTTTCCTTTGTTGACGCCAGCATTTTTAATTTCAACTACTTTATTGCCTTCTAACACTTGTAAATCCAAGTTGGACGTTAAGTAGCGTAGCACATCTCTAAATTCACGTACTCTTTTCTCCCCTAAATCTCTATCGATATTTCGATAATGCCACGCGATGGAATACTGTTTTTCTTCAATAAACGAACCAGGTGTGCGATCTACCAGATTCTCCAAAGAGTTACGAATCTGTTCTTTCCAAGTTGCCGTCAGCCCAGGTGCTTCTGTCCAGCGACCTTTTCGGCGCATCCAAACACCATGTTCTGTAGAAAAATCCACATCCAAATGCCCTAACCAACCTTCTATAGTTTGACGATCTCGACCCGTACTGATGACCACTTTGTTTTTTGGATCAGCTTGTAGTTTGCTCAACGTATCCAGCAACTCATCGTCAGGAGAAACTGCTTGTGGATCGACATCAAAATTCATCATTGTGCCATCGTAGTCTAGTACCAGTAAGCGTCTGTCCGCAGCTTCATATTTCTCCAAAAAATGATCGACTTCTTGATCGTTCAATAAGTTAGTCCTGCTGTCTTGTCGCATTTTCGTAATTTTTATTTGTTGTTTCATAAAGTTATTTGCCCAAGAACGGACATCATACTTTTTAATCCACTTTTGCATGATGCTGAGTCGTTCGGCTTGCTCCTCTTCATCCATCTGGAGTGCCGTTAATATCGCATCTGACATGGATTGGATGTCAATCGGGTTGATGGTAATCGCTTCTAGCAATTCGCCAGCCGCGCCAGCCATTTCACTCAAGATGATAACTCCTCTTTTATTATATTCTTTACTCGCGATGTATTCTTTGGCAACTAAATTCATTCCATCGCGGATCGGCGTAATCATGGCAACATCTGCCAAACGGTAAAGCGTAGTGAGTTGATCAAAATTGACAGAACGGAACATATAGCGCATCGGCGTCCAGTCAAATGTACCATACGTACTATTTAGGATGCCTGCTTTCAAATCAATTTCTTCTTTCAGTTGGCGGTAGTGTTCCACATTCGTTCTGGAAGGTACAACAATCATCACCAAACATATATCTCCTTGATATTCAGGGTTTTGTTCCAAAAATCGACCGTAAGCTTCGATGCGTTGTGGAATACCTTTCGTATAGTCCAAACGATCTACAGACAAGATCATGCGGTTGTGCTTCGCTAGTCGTTCGATGGCAGCTACTTCCTTGTCTGTTGTTTCTTCTTTACTCTCTTTGACCGCATATTTGTCATAGTCAATCCCCATCGGGAAATAGTCAACATGTACTTCTCGATTATCTACTTTCAATTTGCCGAAATTGTTATCATAGCCAGATAGGCGATAGGCAGCACTCAAGAAGTGACGCATGTAATCATACGTATGAAAACCAATCAAATCAGACCCTAACACACCATGCATAATCTCTTCACGCCAAGGCAAAATTCTAAAGACTTCGTAAGAGGGAAAAGGAATATGTAGAAAAAAGCCAATCGAAATTTCAGGAAAGGCTTCCCGAATCATAGCCGGCAACAACATCAACTGATAGTCGTGTACCCAAACTAACTCATCCCCTTTCAATAGGGGAATGACCGCATCTGCAAATTTGCGATTGACACTTTTGTAACATTCCCAATACTCGTCCTGATAAACGGTGTATTGTGTAAAGTAATGAAAATGAGGCCAAAGGGTGTCATTGCTAAAGCCTTCGTAGTAGAGTTCAATATCAGAAGCGGTAAGAAAGACAGGCACCAAATTCCGGTCTTGCAGTTCTTTCTCGATGACTTGTTTTTCCCAGCCATCGGCGATTTGTCCTGGCCAACCCACCCAAATTTTATCCTCTTGACCATCCAACGAACCCAATCCTGTCGCTAATCCGCCAGAACTAGGATGATAAAGGGGCTTATCGCTTGCATTCGATGACTTCAGGGTAATAGGTAGCCGATTGGAAATAATGACTATTTTAGGCATAAGGAAGGTGTATAGTAAGTTTAGATAGTACGAATGATGACTCTATCAGATGAACACTAAGAGGACATGTTGAGGTCAAAGAAAATTAGATTTATTCAAAGAGAAGAGAATTTTGTTGACTTTTTTGCTGTTTTGAATGAGAGAAGTTGATGATGTATACAATGATAAACCAAGTTCAAATCTCTCAATTCCATAATCATGAAAGTAATCTTTTTATTGTCAATAGCTGGTCATGTAGTTTTGTTGGATACTATAACAAGTGAATTTCCATCACGGGTAGAAGAAGTGGTCGTACTATCGTTTGACGAAGCTGAAACACTTGGAATAACAGATGAAGAATTATCAAAAAAATTTACGCCTCGACAAAAACTCAAACTTGCAGGAAGGAAAGAGCGGAAAGAGTTGGATAAACGTCAAGTTGAAGAGTGGTTAGCCTTTTGGTATTCATTTGATGACGATGAAGCTTATAGAAACCTTCCTCTAGTCATATATCACAAGCTTTACTTTGATGAGAATGGCAACATCAGTTACTTTTTATACCATTTAAAATATACTAGAGAGGGAAGTCCAATAGATACGGTAGGACTCCATAACGATTTGAACAACCACATTCAAACCTATCAATTCGACTTAGCTATAGGCGAAAAATGGTCGCAATGTGGTAGTTGGACTCTTGGTAAGTGAAGTAACAACTGTAAGATGCCGCTAAACCTAATGTAGCATGAAGAATTATTGATTACACGGCACTGAAGACTACTCGCTTTGCGTCCCTCGCGCATTCTATCGCGCCTTTGCGGTGAAATTTAATGCTGAATAATACATAAAACCAAAAAAACGCATCCCAGAATCAACTTCCAAGATGCGTTTGATCTTTTATTTGTTAGCAGCGATCTAGACTGAATCTAACGTCTGCTTCACTTCTACAATTTCGTAGGCTTCGATCTCGTCGCCAGGCTTAATGTCATTAAAGTTTTTCACATTAATACCACATTCTAGACCTGACTTGACCTCTCGCACATCTTCCTTGATGCGACGTAGAGAAGTGATCTCTCCTTTAACATTCTCCTTCGTTGGATAGATGACGATACCGTCTCGAATGATACGAACGTGTGAGTTTCTCGTGATCTTACCATCCGTCACATAGCAACCTGCAATCGTTCCGACCTTACTGATTTTGAAGACGTTACGCACTTCAGCGTTACCGAGGATACGCTCTTCTTGTGTCGGTTCCAACATCCCTTCGATGGCGGAACGAATTTCGTTGATTGCTTCGTAGATGATAGAGTACGTCCGAATCTGTACGCCTTCTCGCTCTGCTAATTTACGTGCATTGGCGGAAGGTCGAACTTGGAAACCAACAATGATCGCATCAGAAGCAGAAGCTAAGAGTACATCGGATTCGATGATCTGACCTACTGCTTTGTGGATGACATTCACTTGAACGGTTTCAATAGACTGCTTGATTAAAGAATCAGAAAGAGCCTCTATCGATCCATCAAAGTCCCCTTTGACAATCAAGTTCAACTCTTTAAATGTTCCTAATGCCAAACGTCGTCCGATCTCGTCCAGACTAATACGCTTGGTCGCTCTGTTCGCTTGCTCTCTGTTGATTTGAGCGCGTTTCGAGGCAATCTGTCGGGCTTCGGTTTCGCTTTCTAGCTCTTTGAAGCGTTCACCTGCTTGTGGCGCACCATCCAAACCTAAAATCAATACAGGTTTAGAAGGACCCGCTCTTTTGACGCGCTTGCCATGCTCGTTGAACATCGCTTTGACCTTACCAGAATATTCTCCTGCTACAATCGCATCACCGATACTTAATGTACCAGTCTGAATCAATGTCTTGGTCACATAACCGCGACCTTTATCTAGAGAAGCTTCCAAAATCGCTCCAATTGCCATTCGGTCAGGGTTGGCTTGCAATTCTAACAATTCTGCTTCTAATATGACTTTTTCTAGTAGCTCATCAATGCCTTGTCCCGTCTTCGCAGAAATATCTTGCGACTGAAACGTCCCTCCCCAATCTTCTACTAAGAGATTCATGGCAGCTAACTGCTCTTTGATGCGCTCTGGATTAGCATCTGGCTTATCGACCTTGTTGATCGCAAAAATCATCGGAACACCTGCTGCCTGTGAGTGACTAATTGCCTCCTTCGTCTGTGGCATGATGTCATCGTCCGCCGCAATAATAATGATGGAAATATCCGTCACTTTCGCACCACGTGCCCGCATCGCTGTAAAGGCTTCGTGACCAGGTGTATCCAAAAACGTAATCCGCTTATCTTCTGCGCCTACTTTCACTTCATAAGCTCCAATGTGCTGCGTGATACCACCCGCTTCACCTGCAGCTACTTTCGCTTCCCGAATGTAATCTAATAGGGAAGTCTTACCGTGATCGACGTGACCCATCACTGTTACAATTGGCGCACGTGGACTCAAATCTTCTGGATCGTCGATGATTTCTTCCTCTTCGTCAGTCTGCTCCTCCGCGCTGATGAACTCAACTTCTTTGTTGTATTCTTCAGCAACTAATTCTATGATTTCCGCATCCAGTCGCTGATTGATAGAAACGATGACGCCCATATTCATACAAGACGTAATCACGTCCGTAACTGCTATATCCAATAGAGAGGCTAACTCCGATACGGTGACAAATTCGGTCAACTGTACCACTTCTGTCTCCTGCTCTTGTTCTAGCTGCTCTTGCTTTTCTCTTTGACGATCTCTATTTTCTCGACGGATCTTTTGACGCTTGCGTTTTCCTGTGCCAGAAATACGTGCCATCGTCGCTCTGATCTTATCGTCGATCTCTTTCTGTGTGACCTCCGTTGGCTGATCGCTTCTTCTATTAGCTCCTCCACGACGGTTGTCTTGATTGCCGCCACCTCCACGACGATCATTGCTGCGTCCGCCGCCGCTGCCACCGCCACTACTTGGAGCACCTTGACCACCTCCTGAGGTACCAGGCGCACGTACTTTTTTACGCTTTCGACGGCGTTTCTTTTTATCATCCGCATCGTTACCAGCTGCACTTCCTTTCTGCTCAGCAGGTTTTTTGGTGGCGTCTTTCTTCTTCGGCTTTCTAGCAAACTTATTAATGTCGATTTTGCCTTTGATCTTTAAGCCACGAAGTTCGGGAGCGTCTGCGCGAATAACACCGTCTCTCGTCTTATTTTCGATATTTTCGTCGGTAGCAGAGATAGCTGGTGCCTCAGGTACTTGCGCCTTTGGAGTAGGAGCTGCATCTGGCATTGCTTCTGCTTTGTCAGTTTTTACCTCTTGCACTACTACCTGCGCTGGTTGCTGCTCTTCTTTCGGAGGAGCAGGGGCAGGCTTATCGGCTACTTTCTCTTCTTTCTTGGCTTCTACTTCTGGCGTGGGAGGAGCTACAGACACAGGTGTAGCAGGCACTTCTGGTGCTGTTGCCTTCGGAGTCGCTACTACCTCTGGTTTTGGAGCTGGCTCTTCTTCCTTGGCTACTGTAGGCTCTGCCTTCTTCTCTTCGACTACCTTTTTTGGAGCTGGCTTTTTTTCTTCTTTGATAGGCTCTACCTTCTTCTTTCTCATTCCAATATCTCCTAAGCTGATATTACCTAAGATCTTTGGTTTAGAAAGCGTAGGAGTAGACCTAGAAGCGGTGATCACTTCTTTTTCCTTTCCTTCTACCTCTTTTTCTGCTTCTACTTCCGCCTTTTCTGGTACAGGAGACTTTTTAAAGAGGGAAACCCCCTCTTTGGTAAGATTGACTTTTGGAGGTGGAGGGGCAAGCACAGTGTCGCTTTCTTTTGCATTGCGACCGATCTTAATTTGATTGGCTTGCTCTCTAATAGCAATAGACTTTTGAAACTCTTTCGTTAAAGCATCCTGCATCTCAGGAGAAACTTTAGCAGTAGGCTTGTTTTCTATCTCAAATCCATTATCGTTGAGATAATCCACAATAGTACTCAAACCTACATTGAGTTCTTTTGCTATCTTAATTAAACGTTTCGACATTCTTTCGTTTTACTCTGCTAATCGTACGCTTTCAGATGAACAAAGACTGTTATCTTTAATTCTTATCACATAAGCAGAATTTTTTATTTTAAAATCATCATTTAATAAGCTTGACCGATTCCTGAATTCAATAACAAATATTATTGAATCCTGATAACTGTCGAAGAAAACAGTGCCGAAAGAATCTATCTTCTACGGCATTTGCACTTCTAGTAACTTTGAATGATGTACATGTAACCATTTTGCATCATTTAAAGCCTACATATTGATTTCCCTACAAAGGTATAAAGAGATATTGGATAAATAAAATCCATTCTCACAATAGTATACAGTATAGAAGGAAGTTCGACCTGTTTGGGAGAATAGCTGACCAGAATAGGAACAACTATGTATTAACGCACACTACGATAACAAGCATTCTTGAGATTAAGTTTCCTGTGCGTTCTAAATTTTTACATTACCGAAAGATAGGTAATGTAGGACTTTAACAAATTAAAATTGAAAGACAGCATGGCACAATTGTGACTTAATTGTATATTAGCGTCATACTTATAGAATAACATCATTTAGGTTGTTCTAGTTTTATCATTCCTCAGTGTACTAACAACATCATTTTTCTTCCCTTGAGCATACACTCGGTTGCCCTTTTACACAGTAGCAACGCTGACCAATTCTATTGGTGAAGCAGATGCTGCAATAGGTTTTCATTTATTAATTTTTCTATAGGGTCATTTAAAATCTAATTGCCATGTTAGTACTGTACATCGCTCTCGGAGCATTTGTTGTTGGAGGTGTCATCGTATTTTTTTCTGATGCTCCTCAAGCGGAACGCTAAGAGATGAAGATGTTAGACAAAGAATAAATAACATACTTTGAGAAAATTTGTCTGACACACTCTTCGCTGAATTTTTATCGAATGAGTGTTCTCTTTCTTCATAAATGCTTTTTAGAAAAGCTAAAGAGAGAGAATGCTTTTTTATTTTTCTGCACTTCCAATTTTATATTCAACCATTCTAGTGATTTGCTGTATAGGAGTAAGGACTCAAACTATTTTCCGAACAGCACAACTCACAGATATGAAAATTGGCATCGTTTGCTACCCAACCTATGGCGGTAGTGGAGTGGTAGCGACAGAATTGGGTATTGCCTTAGCAAAACGAGGTCATCAAATTCATTTCATCACTTACAAGCGACCAGCTCGCCTTTCCTCTTTCCAAGAAAATGTATATTATCACGAAGTAGCGGATGCGGATTATCCTCTGTTTGAGTACACGCCTTATGATACGGCACTAGCTAGTAAGTTGGTAGACGTAGTGAAGTACGAAGATCTGGATTTACTACATGTACATTATGCTATTCCACATGCTGCGGTGGCGTACATGGCAAAAAAAATACTCCTTTCTCAAGGGAAATACGTACCAGTGGTGACGACCTTGCATGGAACTGATATTACACTAGTAGGTGTTAATCCTTCCTTTGCGCCAGTCGTTGAGTTTTCGATTAATAAATCGGATGGAGTCACAGCTGTTTCCCAGCAGTTAAAGGATCAAACATTAGCGAATTTTGATATAGCGAATGAAATAGAAGTGATCTACAATTTTATTGATTTTGACCGATTCAGTCGTTTGGATAAAGATCATTTTAAGAAAGCAATTGCACCAAAAGGAGAACGCATCATTACGCACGTATCGAATTTCCGAAGAGTCAAGCGAGTGGATCAGGTCGTAGAAGTATTCAAGCAAGTACAGGAAATTATTCCGAGTAAGCTGCTACTAATTGGTGATGGCCCAGAACGGCAAGGAGTAGAAAATTTATCTCGAAAATATGGATTGGGAGATGATATTCGCTTTTTAGGGAAGCAGTCCGCTGTGGAGGAATTGTTGGCTATTTCTGATTTATTTATCTTGCCTTCTGAAGAAGAGAGTTTCGGACTAGCTGCGTTGGAAGCGATGGCTTGTGAAGTGCCTGTCGTATCTACGAATGCAGGTGGACTTCCAGAGGTTAATATTCATGGGGAAACTGGATTTCTGACAGAGATTGGTGATGTGAAAGCGATGGCGCGACATGCGATTACTATCCTGAGTTCAGAAGAAACCTTACAAACATTTAGAGCCAATGCCTTGGCGCAAGCTAAACGATTTGATATTGCTGCGGTGCTTCCTCAATACGAAGCGTATTATGAGCATATCGTGAAAACGGCGGTTTACTAAGATTAACAGATATGATTCGCATTGGAATAGTAGGTGGAGCTGGCTATACAGCTGGCGAGTTGATTCGCATATTACTTAGGCATCCAGTAGCACAACTTCAATTCATTCATAGTAAGAGTCATGCGCAACAGCCAATTGATAAGGTGCACCGTGATCTGGTTGGGGAAACAGAACTGTCTTTCACAGATGAATTACAGGACGATATTGATGTGTTGTTTTTGTGTATGGGGCATGGTGCTTCTAAGACTTTTTTGGGAGAAAATGATATTCCAACTACTACCAAAATCATTGATCTAAGTCGAGATTTTCGATTGCAGGCTACCGCAGAAGATTTTGTATATGGATTGCCTGAATGGAAAAAGACGGATATTCAAACCGCACAACATATTGCTAATCCAGGTTGCTTTGCGACGGCGATGCAGTTGGCACTTCTACCATTAGCGGCAGAAAATTTGTTGCAAAATGATGTGCATTTGCAAGGTATCACAGGCTCAACAGGGGCAGGGCAACGACCTTCGGCGACGACACATTTCAGCTGGCGCAACAATAATGTATCGCTTTACAAAACGCTTCGGCATCAGCACATGGATGAAGTGAATCAAAGTGTGCGAACTCTTCAAACAAATTATAATGGTCAACTGCACTTCATCCCCATGCGCGGTAATTTTGCGCGGGGTATTTTGGTGAGTGCGTATTC
>CAYLPW010000048.1:1850-23512 GCA_964385665.1 uncultured Saprospiraceae bacterium | reverse complement strand
ACAACTACCAATGGGAAGATCGAATTGTTGTTACTTCCTATACCATTACTTCGGGCGGCGCAGCGCAGTTGGAAGACATTCGTAACTACGCTGCAACCAATGATATGAACGCTACATTGAAAAAATTCAACAAGGGAGGAAAAGAAGTCATTCAAGCAACACAACGAACCGTAGAGCGAGGTCGAGACAAGCAGTTGGATGCCTTGGAGTGGAAAGCAGGTACGTTAGGCAAAAGTAGAGTAGATCGAAGTTCTCAACTGGTCGCTTTCGATAAAATAGAGCGAGTAGAAGAACCTACAAACAAGAGCTTACAGGAAGCAAGAGGGTATGTTGTGGCTGACTATCAGGATTTCTTAGAGAAGCAGTGGGTGAATGA
The DNA here is from genome assembly GCA_964385665.1 of uncultured Saprospiraceae bacterium. Classification (GTDB taxonomy): domain Bacteria; phylum Bacteroidota; class Bacteroidia; order Chitinophagales; family Saprospiraceae; genus JAAUTG01. The sequence continues at coordinate 23,136 of CAYLPW010000048.1, read as the reverse complement.
ATTGAGAGACGAATACAACGTGAAAGTAAACAAGCGGGTCTTCAATAAGCTAGTACAAAATTAGATGCTTTGCAGAGGTTGTGGGGAGTTTACCTTCCTTGGAGGTTTGATCGTTGAGAGAGAACTCGTCTTCGCAAGTCAAGTAGCAGACTCCCGATAAGCTTTAAAGTACAGTAGAACGGTAAAGTAGATATGAAATATAGCGTAGTTTGGCTTTGTGGATTGGCAATATGGCTACTCATGTCTTGCGACTGGTGGCAGCAGCATGAGAAAGGAGAATTGCTGGCAGAAGTATATGACAACAAGTTGTACGTAGCAGATATTCAGCCTTTTTTACCTCAAGACGCTACAGAGGAAGATAGCTTACTATTCATCTCGACTTATGTAGAGCGATGGGCAAAGGAAGCAATAATGCTACACGAAGCGGAGAAAAATTGGTCGGAGGAGATCAATATTGATGCATTAGTCGAAAACTATCGAGCTTCTTTAATTCGACAGCATTATGAGGAGCAATTGATCGAGAATGAATTGATCAAAAAGATCGACGAGGAAGAGCTGCGCGAATTTTACGAAAAGAACAAGGCGCAATACGAGCTGGAAGCCCCAATCGTGAGAGCGTTACTAATTAAGCTGCCACGTAGTGTGGGCAAACCCAGCGAGTTCAATAGGTGGTGGGACAATGCACAGTCGGATAGTAGTAGCTTTAACCAACTGAAAGCGTTTGTTCAGCTACATAGTGAAGAGGTATACCTATCCGACAGCATTTGGTATGACTTAAAAGAAATCAATACTATTTTGCCAGAAGGAAGTATCACTGAAGACAATGTGCGAACGAAGAGAGAATTTACGCAACGCGACGACGATTACGAATATTTTTATCGAAATCTGGAAGTCATCAACAAAAGGGCAATTGCACCATTCGAGTACATCGAAGCACAAGCTAGTCGCTTCATTTTACAGCAACGCAAGAACGAACTACTACAGGAACGACGCAAAGAACTGTACGAAACTGAAACAAATAACGGACGCATACAACTGTACGTAGAAAATTAATGAAGGCTATAGATATGATTTTGAGCTTATCGTTTAGAAGGTCTACTGATGATCGAAATATCTAAAGACAATTTATAGTCATATATGGTCTAAAATGCTGATGTGACTGTTTTATAAAATAATATACATGACTAGACTAATTGCTACCCTCGCTATACTCACCTTCGCAACTTCATTGTTTGCACAACGCCAAATCATCGACAAAGTGATTGCCGTAGTGGGCAGTGAGTATGTTCAATTATCGGATTTGGAAGAACAGTTCTCATTGACTTCTGCTCAAAATGGAGGTATACCAGCAGAAGCGCGTTGTCAGATATTGGAACAAATGTTGTCTCAAAAGCTATTAGTTAATCAAGCTAGACTGGATAGTATAGAAATAAGTGACGAGGAGGTCGAAGTACAATTAAATGCGCGTATTGATCGAATCTTGAGCTACATGGGGGGAGACATTAAGCAATTTGAGGATTACTATGGACAGACTATCAATGAGGTGAAAGACGAGTTTCGACAGGACTTGAGCAACCAAATCGTCTCGGAACGGATGCGTAGTACAATCATTCAAGGAGTTAATGTTACACCTGCCGAAGTGAAAGATTTTTTTGAGCTGATTCCTAAAGATAGTTTACCTTATTTCAACTCTGAAGTAGAGATTGGGGAAATCGTGATCGTGCCAGAAGTAAATGAGGAACAGCGGCGAATCGCGCGTGAAGAACTAGAAACTATAAAAGCAAGAATTGAAGCTGGAGAAGACTTTGCAGAGCTGGCAAAAGAGCTATCCGACGATCCTGGTTCAGGTCGTGCTGGCGGTGATCTAGGTTGGACAGGTCGAGGAAAGTTTGTACCTGAATTTGAGGCAGCGGCTTACGGATTAGAAGTGGATGAGTTATCTGAAATTGTGGAATCGCAGTTTGGATTTCACTTGATACAATTAATGGAAAGACGTGGAAACACAATTCGCACCAGACATGTTTTGATTCGTCCTGAAATTACAGAGGCCGATTTAGAGCTGGCGCAAACACAATTAGATACCATACGAGATTTATTAGTTAGTGATAGTTTAAGCTTCTCCATTGCCGTCAAACGCTACGCCAACGAAGATCAGCAAAGCTTCAATAACGACGGACGAATGGTGAATCCAGCATCGGGCAATACGTTTTTTGAAGTCGGTGATCTAGATCCTGACATCTATTTTACCATTGATACTATGAGCGTGGGCGACATCTCTGCGCCTTTTGAGTTTCTCTTGCCTACAGGAGAGCGCGCCTACCGCATCGTGCAGTTGCAAGATCGAACTGATCCGCATGTCGCTAGTTTGAAACAAGATTATTCCAAAATTAAACAAGCAGCCATTCAGTCCAAAAAGAATGAGTACATCACCGAGTGGCTCCTTGAAAAGGTCGATGCGACTTATGTACGTATAGATGATATGTTTGAGGGTTGCCCCAATCTAAGTATTTGGCGAAAGGAAGAGACTACCCCCTAAGAGATGTTACGTATGTTGACAGCGAACCTACGCATAGAAGCAACTGATACTTTCAGTATTCATCTTTCGTCAAATAGTTACAAATTAGCTTGTCAATACGGTTAGTATGTAGATCTGAAACTCCACTATGATTCAACGAGACTACTTTGAGCGACTCACCCAACAAGTTGCTAAGGTGTTAGCTAGGCTAATTGGGAAAGATTGGGAAAAGATTCTATTGGCTATTGAGCAGACCTTCGACCAGCATCTGCCGATTACTAGAAGCGAACTATTGCAGGTAGAATTGACACATTTCAAAAGTTGGATAAGCGAACAGGAGTTGAGTGACGATCAGTTAGAAGCTATCGCTATGTTGTTACAGAAAGAAGGTGAACATATAGCGACTGTGGCTAGTCAAATAGATCGCTTTGGTCGCGCCCTGTTGCTATATGAAGTAATCGAAAGTAGGACAGATACGTACGCGCCAGATCGAGTACAGCGCATCCGATACTTAAATACACTGCTAGATGAACTTTAAGGCAGCAATGACATTTTACGACTTATAGATCAATAAGAGGGTTTCGCCAAATGACGCGAAGCCCTTTGCTAATTACGATAACAATAGAATGAAAGTATACCAATACGACGAAACAAAAGATTGGGCAGCTATTCTGCAACGCCCAATGATGAACGTACAGGAATTAGACAATGTCGTTCAAGCAGTGCTAGATGAAGTCAAACAGAATGGAGATGAAGCGCTGAAAGCATACACAGCTCGTTTCGATCAAGTTGAGTTAAATCACCTAGCCGCTACTGAAGAGGAGATAAAAGCGGCTGCCGATCAGCTAAGTGATCCGCTCAAGCAATCCATTCAGGTAGCATACCGAAACATTCACCGTTTTCATAAAGCGCAGCAGCAACAGGTAACAATAGTGGAAACGATGCCTGGCGTTCGGTGTTGGCGAAAAAGTGTAGGAATTGAGAAAGTAGGTTTATACATTCCAGGAGGTACAGCCCCGCTGTTTTCGACTATCCTCATGCTAGGTGTTCCCGCAAAGCTAGCAGGTTGTCGAGAAATCGTTCTTTGCACTCCTCCACAGAAGGATGGTAGCCTTCATCCAGCTATTTTGTATACCGCGCAGTTGGTGGGTATCACACAAATTTTCAAAGTAGGAGGTGCACAAGCTGTAGCTGGCATGGCATATGGAACGGAAAGTATTCCATCTGTTTACAAAATATTTGGTCCAGGTAACCAATATGTAACTGCGGCTAAACAACTCGTCAATAAGCAAGGCACAGCTATAGATATGCCGGCTGGACCTTCTGAAGTGTTAGTTTGCGCAGATGAAAGTGCAGAACCATCATTTGTAGCCGCCGACTTACTATCTCAAGCAGAGCATGGTGTAGATAGCCAAGTGGTATTGATCGCATTCAGCGAAGATTTTGTACATGCCGTACAGGAAGAAATCGAGCAGCAAGTAAAGCAGTTGCCTCGACAAGCTATCGCTGAACAAGCCTTAGTGAATAGCGTAAGCATTGTTGTCGATTCTAGAGTGGATGCCCTTTCTCTAATCAATATCTACGCCCCTGAACACTTAATTGTGGCGGTCAAAGAAGTAGAGGAGTTCGTACAAGGTATTATCAATGCTGGCTCTGTCTTTATGGGAAACTATACGCCTGAGTCAGTGGGGGATTATGCTTCAGGCACGAATCATACATTGCCTACCAATGGATTTGCGACTGCTTACAGTGGTGTTTCTTTAGACTCGTTTGTCAAGAAGATCACCTTTCAGCAATTGAGTCACGACGGACTGGTCAATATTGGAAGCGCGGTGGAAGAAATGGCACGTGCTGAACAATTAGAAGCACATCGAAATGCAGTTAGTATTCGTCTCGCTCACGAAAAATAGAGTGTGACATTCCATATTTGTCTCAAAAAACCTATCTTTCGACTTTGAATGGAGGAATCTGTCTATGAACTAGCTGCTTCCTCCGTTTACCCAACTATTCAGCCATATTTGCTTGTCTAAATGATTGACTGGAATACGCAAAATTTTAATTTCGCCGTTCGAGTTGATAACGCTCTCATTCTACTAGATTTGCAAAAACAGATTTATGATTAACATCCGACTTTTACTTTCATTTTGTAGCGCGCTACTCTTCTGTATCTCCTTATCTGCTCAGGACATTCATTTTTCTATGTTTGATATGTCGCCGCTGACGATCAATCCAGCGCAGACTGGTTCGTTTCGAGGAACAGTCCGGATAGGTGGTATCTACAGAAGTCAATGGCAGTCCAGTATTGCCGATTTTTCGACAACAAGTTTGTATGCAGATGCACCGATACTAGCTGTTGGGAAGAAAAAACGGGACTGGCTAGGTGTAGGAGTAAGTGTTTTACAAGATGTGGCTGGCAAAGAAAACGGTATGGGCGACAACGCATTTGGCGGACTGACGACTAGCTTCTTGATGCCTTCTGCTGCATTTCATAAAGTACTAGGTAAGAAAGGAGACAATGTATTGACGATTGGAGTGCAAGGCGGTGCAGTATCTCGTCAGTTGGCAGTGGATGGGTTATCGTTTCAAGACGAGTTACCAGAGTCAGTGGGCGGTGGCGGACTAGGTGTAGGAACGAGTGCAGACTTGAACAGTTTAGTAGGACAGACCGTCGACAATGGCGAAAATGTGGCTAGAATCAATCCCTTCACTGATTTTTCGCTAGGACTATTGTTAAGTTCTCGCGTCAGTGAAGAAAGTAGCTTCACGATAGGTGCAGCTTTGGGACATATTGTCAAGATTGGTGGCTATAATCTAGTCGGTGGCTCTGGCGGTGGACCTGGTACTGGCGGTGGCGGAAGCATTCCTTCCGAATTGAAACGACCCAGTACGCTCAAATTTTACGGCACCTACAACCAACAAGTAACGGACAAATGGAGCGTTCATCCAATGGCGTTCTTCCAAACAACTAGAGGGCTATCAGAAGTCAATTTACAAACACAAGTAGGGTATCAACTAAATGAAGACATTCGATTGAATGGTGGCTTAGGCTACCGTTTAGGAGATGCGGCCATGATTATGGGCGGCGTCAATTATAAAGATTGGCGGGTTGGGTTGAATTACGATTTGACATTGGGTGAAACGCAACAAGTTGGTTTTCAAAATGCCTTTGAGGTAGGAGCTTCGTACATCATCAAATTGTTCAAAGATCCAATTATTGACCCTGTGATTATCTGTCCAGAATTTTAGAACGAATATCACCTTCAAAAGTCGGTTCTTATCAGAGGTTAAAGATTCACTTGAATGTTGAATGTTTTCATCACTTGTTGCTCATTACTGTATCAGTGTAAAACTGCTGATTGAGTGCGATTGGAAGAATCCATTTCAACGACAAAAACTCTCCTCTTCTATAGTAGACTGTCCAATGGGGAATTAATCGAATGACTCGTTTCACTTCATTATCAATCAGCATATTTGCTCCTCTAATTACTTGGACATCTTTGATTTTTCCTGTAGCGTCAGGTTGAATCTGTAAAACTATTTTGCTTTTTCGATCTACTTTTTGTTCCTCAATCATCGCCCAATCCATATTTTGATAGATGAATTGCCACAGTGTATCTGTATTTTCTGTAAAAGCGGAAAGTTTAGAGGCACTATTATTGTATACTTTTGCGCTCTTCAGCAGACCATTGATGAACTCAAACTCCTTCTCATATTCGTAAATAGAACTATAACCTTGGTGCATGTACTGTATCAAATTGCCATACGGACAAATCACCGACAAACTGACCCAATTGGCGAATACAGAAGAAGATTTGAATTCCTCTGTAATACCTATAGCAGAAGCTGTTTTTGAATGACCACTTATCTTAATACCTACTAAAAATAGACTATCGTTGGTCAACTTCCAAGTAGCTACGTAACCTCTCCATAGTGCAGTACAAGAACTTACCATCTCTATGTTGCCAATACTTCTCTCTCCTTTCCGCTCAAAGTAAGCTTCTAAAGGATTGGTATACATCTTTATGGTGTCCTTCTCGACAATCAAGAGTTCAGGAAACTGAGCAGTAGCGAATAGGAATTGAATACTATTACTATACAAGAGCAGTGAAAGTATAAATAACCTCATCATAGAAATCGTTTGCACTTCTAGATGCACTATTTGGCGATCGTGGCGTTCAGATGAGACCATAAAAAAGCAGTAGAAAGTCTTCCTTCTACTGCTCTACTACTTATAGTAAGGTATAATATTATTGCTTCAAGAGTGGTTGAGTATCCAAGAGTTGACCATTGCTTTCCACCTGCAACCAGTACGTTCCTGTTGCTAACTGCTCAATATTGATGCGTTCGTGTTGGAATCCGACAGCAGGTGTTAAGACCTGGTGATAGACTTCTCGACCATTCACATCGACAATACGAATCAACGTTTGGGTGCTGTGCTGTGCTTGTTCAAATTCTAAGGTGAATTCAGCATCTACTGGATTTGGATAGACGCGTACTACGCCTCCGTCGTTGTCATAAGCTGGACGCTGACCACGACCACCTGGCGCACAGATAATTTGGACAAAATTAGCAGTAGCAGCAGAGCAACCTTCTACCACATTTAGTTGGTTGTATCGGTCTCCGACTTGTATCGTAATCGTTCCAGCGTAAGCCACACCATACACTCGATAAAAGCCAATACTCAATGGATCGAAATCGTAGCTACCTTCTGTCGATAAACCAACCACTACATTGTTCGTATTGGTGATGACTAAAAGTGTATTCCCTACGCTCTCTGGCAGTGTGAATTCTACTACATCAGGCGTGCCATTGCCAACATAGGTCACGGCAGAAGTTTGTCCATCCATAGTTGTGATACGCTGTGCAGTTGGTGTACTTTGCGTAACGCGTACGGCTTGCTGTGTTAGACTATAACAAGCATCTGAAAATATAGCTTGCGCGTCGAATTCATCGCCTACTTCAATCGCTAGTGACCCGCTATAAGCCAATCCCCAAACATCGTAATTCGCTTCTGGCAGACTAGCAAAATCAAAGGCACTACCATTAGGCAAAGCCACGATCAAACCTGTTTCGTCCGTTATAATATACTGATAATCAGCAGATATACTTCCTGTATTGGCAAAAGCAGTGATTGCGCTAGACGCGCCAGCGCTACATATGACTGCTTGATCGCTACCACTGGCTGTTGTCACTTGACCAGCATCAATCATGAATCTTGAAACTGTCAATTGATTCGTCGCAATATCGTAGCAACCATCTGCGATGACTTGAGTTTGCAATGGTAGTCCACGGCGAACCGACAAAGGTGCAACATGCGCAATACCGTATACTTTCAACTCATCGCCCTCAAAAGAACCAAAGTCGATACGGTCGCGCTGCGTGATGGACAATACGACATCATTCGCATCCGTAATGATGTAAGTATAGGTCGCTTCGCTCGTGCTGGTATTACTAAGTTCATATATTTGTGGTGTACCTACGGTTGTACAAAGTTGAAGCTCGTCGTCACCATCTTTCATACTGATGACGCCTGCATCCAACTGCACTCGATTGATGGCTACAAAATTGGCGGAAAGCGCAGCGCAGCCACTCGCAATAGTGGTGTTTAATAAATCCTGTCCAGGACGCAATAGCAAGTCGCCAGTATAATTAATACCCCAAACGCGCGATACACTCGGTCCTGCTCCTTCAAAGTCGTTGATATTGCCCCGAATGACACGGATAACTCGGTTGTTAGCATCTGTGATGACATAACTGTATAGACTCGCTGTCCGCTCCTCCGTATAAAATCCAATATAGTCACTCACTCCATCACCATAACAGATGGAAACATTTTCTTCGTTCTGGAAAGTGCTAATTAGGGTATTGCTCAATACTGTTGTACTGATGGTTACAAAATTAGTAGATAACTGATAGCAAGCGTCAGTGACGGCAGTAAGCGTAACATTCTCCCCTTTCTGTATAGTTACTGTTCCACTAGCCGAAGCACCCCAAAGACGCATAGATCGACTCACGCTTCCCCCCAGCTCATTCGTACGGAAGACGTCTACCAAGCGATCTTGATCATCTGTCAATAAGTATAAGTAGCTATCCTGACTGCCAGTGTTAGTTACTTCTAAGGTAGCAGCTTCTGCCGAACCGATACAAAGGTCAACAGTAGGAGAGAGATCAGTAGTCGCTACTAATGTTTCTTCTGCTTCATAAGCATTGACCAGGATAGGTGTCTCCGTCAGCGCATGGCAGGCGTTTGATAAACGCGCGTCAGCAATGTTTGTACCCACTTCTTCGCTGTACATCCCTACGAAGGACAGCCCATAAATAGAGAAATCCGTTCCCTCAAAATTTGCTAAATCGAAGCCACGAATGTTATAACCTAAAATAGTACCTGCTCTATCTGTAAGGAGGTAAATATAGTTTCCCCCAAGTGCTTCTTCTACTTGTAGATCAATCCGTTTGTTGGTTGCTTCTGCACAAATAGCTACACTGGTTTCGTCGTTCAGTGTGCGGATACGACCTCCAGACGGTGCTTGCCATACGATTTCAACGCGATTATCAGACAGATCATAACAAATAGTAGATAGGTCAGCATCGTCGTTGAATACATCTCCAATAGATAAACTCAATGGCGTAGCGTGTGCTACTCCTTGCACGCTATAGGTTCCAGCCATTGCTTCTGTGAATTGGAAATTTCCTGTAGTAGAAAGATTTTGGATGATGTCGTTTTCATCAAGTAGCAGATACGTATACAAAGCACTGTTGGCGCCATCATTAGTAATGCCTAGTTGAAGCTGCCCAAATTGTTCTGGACAAGCATAGAATGATTCACCACCCGACGACAGTTGTACATCTCCAGCTTCGGGTTGCTGAAAGCGAACATCAATGAAGTTAGAAGATCGTTCGAAGCAATTATCGGATAGCTGAGCTGTATTGATGTTCTGACCTGCCATCAGTGTTAAATTGCCAGTATAAGCTACTCCATATATACGTGTGTTTATACTATCTAAGGTCAGTTGTGTGTTGTTGCTAATTTCAGTAATGCGACCAGTATCATCTGTAAAGGCATAAATGATCTGTGCTTCCTCAACCACTTCAAAGTTCAAGGTTAAGTCAGCAGAAGAGCAGTAAGATAATGTAGTCAATCCTTGGTTGAAGCTGATAGAGCTATTGGTCAAACTTGTTTTTTGTAAAGCAAGGCGATTATCAGAAAGATCATAGCAGCCCGTCGCTAATGCATTGCCGGATAAAGTCGTACCAACAGTGGCTGTTAGTTCTTCAGTATAGGCAAGTCCAACCACTTCATAGGTACCAGTACTCAACAATGCTGTATTCAATACTTCTTCATCGTCCACTATAGCGGCGATCCGACCTGATTCATTGATAATCAGATATGCATAGTTGTTAGTGTTCTGTGTTGTACTGAACTGTACAGGGGTGTCAGCGGCACACGCGTCAATAACAGCAGCATCTACGTTGCTACTAATTGTTCCACCTTCCAAATCTGCTAAGTTGATACGAACTGTATTAGAAGAAATCCCAAAGCAATCACTGGCTAAATAGGTATCGATAAACGTATCGCCTACTACATCCAAAATAGCACCGCGATAGGCTACGCCATATATTTGATATTGATCGTTTTCAAGTTCAGAGAAGTCAAGCACTGTTCCACCTGTATAGGCTACTATAACGCCAGCACTATTGACTGCGAAGTAAGCATAACTAGCACCATCGACTACACGGCGCGTCAGCTGAATCAAATTATCGTCACTGGAGCAAAGATCAAGACTACTTGCTCCTTGGATGGTACTCACTGTACCAGCTGCTGGCACACTTGCGCGTATAGTGATAAAATTGCTGGACAGCGCGTAACAGTCAGTCGACAATTGACCGTTCTGTAATGTAGTCCCTCTTTTAATAGTCAGTCCGCCACTGTAGGACAAACCATACACTCGAAATGGACTAAAGCGAGCGCGCTCGAAGTTGATAGATGGATGGCTACGGTAATCCAAAACGATGTCCGCATCATTGGTGAGAACGTAGACATAATTCTCTCCTGCTGGCGCATCTGATTCAAAAACAACTACATCATTTCTACCATCATAGGGACAGGTCAATACTTCTGCCATTCCCTGATTTTGGGTAGTAATAGTGGTGTTTGCTGTGCACTGTGCGTGTAGTTGATAGACACCCAGATAAGTAAGCAAAGCTGCAATGAACAGCCTTTGAAAAATGAATTTCATACATGTGTAGTTTAAGCAGGTATGTTATAGATAGAACGGCTCGTGATAGTTAAGTCTATCCGACATACTCAGGATTTGGGAACAATTTGTCAGTAAAAAAAATTAAGTCTTGAACGCTATCAAGTCTAATAATCGCTCTCTACCTCTAGTATATTAGAGATCGTAGCGATCATCTATTCCTAATACAAACTGAGTCAACTGGGTAAAACTAATTTTCATAGATGCTTTCAGTCGAAAGCTAAATGCAACTGAGGGTGGAGGTAAAAAGCAGTATGTAACTGTCTTTAGTTCCCCAATTTAGGTGAGGCTGTTTCTCATAGTATTTCGCCACTCAACAGGGCAGCCTAGCCTTCTCCAACGCAAGAAATGCGATAGAGATACATTTTAAATCCACAAAAATTAAGATTTTTCCCTTTGACTATCGTCTGTTTGTTAGTCAAAGCTATTGCTAGGTCTATGTACATCGTTGTATTTGGCATGTGCCAAACAGTGTGTAGGAGGAGATGTCAGGTAGAAGGGAAGGTAAAGCAACAAAGATAGTTGAAGTTTAGAGAAAAAGAAATAGTTGTGACAGATTGGATACAAATCTAATCAATTACTGGATCGACTGAATGCAACAAATACGCTGTGTCGTTGAAATAATTTTAAACGCCTCACTACTCCGATAGCCTATCACCCAAACAATTTCCTTATTCGAGACGAGCAGCCAAACCTGTTCCTTTTCCCAACGACTCAACTTTTGATCCGAAAAGTAGTCTTGTAGCTTTTTATGCTTGCCGTTCATGCCTAGTGGCTGAAAACGATCGCCTGCCCGCCAATGTCGCACTTCGAGTGGAAATTGTAATTGATCGGCATCGAAATAAGCAACACAACTATCACGTTCAAAGTCCAGCGTATTGTCTGCTGTATACTTGATAATAAGTTGACGGTCAGGTAGTTGTAAAAAGTGTTGCTCTTTTTGCAGGTAAACTATTTCTTGCTTGTTTTCTATTTTTCTACGCAAAAAAAGATGGGTTCGATCTTTGAGCAAAACATGTGTTGAACTATGAAACTCACGTCCTATTTGTGCGTTAAAAATCTGTGCTACATCCGAAGAAGTAAATCCAAAAGGTGATAAACATTCGAACAAAATAGTCGTCGGTGCGGGGTAGGAGAGTAGTTGTTCAAAGTCGATTTTCACTACGTTTTCTTGCTGTTCCCAAACCTTCGCTTTGATTGTTTCTACTGCCCAATCAAACAACTGTTCGGTCGCTCGAAGATGCTCGAAACTGTTCAGTAAACTTTGTTCTAAATTTGGGTGAACGGCTTTCAATGCTGGTACAACTTGATGCCGAATTCGGTTGCGCGTGTAATCGTCTTTTGCATTGGAAACATCTTCTCGCCACCTTAATTCATGAGTTTTAGCAAACGAAACGATCTCTTCTTTAGTCGCAAATAATAACGGACGAATGATCTGTTCTTGTTTCGGCAGTATGCTCCGAAACGCCCGAATACTTCCGCTTCTACCCATATTGAAAAGTAAAGTCTCTATGGCATCGTTGAGATGATGGGCAGTGGCTATATGGTCAAATTTTTCTTGTCGAGCTGTCTTTTTTAGCCAACTATAGCGCAAATCTCGAGCCGCTTCTTGTATCCCTTTTTTCTCTTTTTTCGCAATAGAAGTAGTAGGAAAGCTAGTGCTAAAAAAGGGAACTTCGATTTGTGCAGCCATTTCTTCAACGAACTGCTCATCGCCGTCTGATGCCTCGCCCCGTAGCTGAAAATTGCAGTGTGCCACACCAAAAATAAAAGGCGATCGTCGAAATAATTCCATCAAAACCATCGAATCAACGCCACCACTTACTGCTAGTAGTACACGTTCAGAAGCTCGAAACAACTGCTCTTTTTCAATATATTCTAGAAAGGTCTTTAGCATGATATCGTACTTGCCACCGCAAGTTAAGCAGTTATTGGGAGATAGAAGATTGGAATCTTGATGGGCGTACTCTTTTTTTAAACACCACTCGATAAGGACAATCACACCTTTTCGTTATATTGTTGCCAAAGACGATAAAGAGTGATTAAAAGAAGGAAACGAAGTCATCAACTCCTATTAGCGTTACTTTTAGTAGCTAGTAGTTACTATTACTTCTGCCTGCCCTATCCATTATTTGATCCCCCCACATCTACCGTTCTAGAAGATCAATCTGGTCAACTATTGGGTGCGCAAGTAGCAGCGGATGGACAATGGCGATTTCCTGCTGATACGATACTTTCTGAAAAATTCACACAAGCGATTATTGCTTTTGAAGACCGACGCTTCCACCAACACATAGGTGTAGACATTATCGGGCTAGGAAGAGCTATGCAACAAAATTGGAAAGCGAAATCTATTGTAAGCGGCGGAAGTACGATCACCATGCAGGTCATCCGATTGGCGAGAGGAAATCGAAAGAGAACAGTTTGGAATAAACTCATCGAAATCATTTGGTCCACGCGGCTGGAACTTCGATACACTAAGGCTGAAATCTTACAACTTTATGCGACACATGCTCCTTTTGGTGGCAATGTGGTTGGTCTGGAAACAGCTGCTTGGCGATACTATCACAAGTCACCTGAATTATTGTCTTGGGCAGAAGCCACTACACTTGCTGTACTCCCCAATGCTCCAGCGCTCATCTATCCTGGACGCAATAGGGATGCTTTGTGGAAAAAACGGAATCGCTTGCTGGCTTATTTAAAAGAAGAGGAGATCATCCGTCCAATAGACTATGAACTCGCTCTTGCTGAACCTCTACCCGAACGTCCATTGGCACTTCCACGATTAGCACCACATTTGTTGGATCGTTTAACACTGCAACGAACCAAAACAGACCATGGACGCTTTCAAACAACACTAGCTGCCAGCTTACAAACACACGCGAATAACGTCATTCAGCAGCATCATCAGCGACTACAAAACAATCACATTTATAATGCTGCTGCCCTCATTGCCCATATCAAAACGGGTGAAGTTTTAGCATACGTTGGAAATGTAGAAGGTGTTGGGCGACAGCATCATGAACGCGTCGATATTGTGACTGCACCACGAAGTACAGGAAGCATCATCAAGCCGCTTTTATACTGCTCAATGCTAGATGAAGGCATGCTCGCTCCTCAAAGTCTACTGGCTGATGTGCCGATCTATCTGAACGGTTATCGACCCAAAAATTTCTACGATGAATACGATGGTATGGTACGTGCTGACCAAGCTTTGGCGCGTTCACTGAATGTACCTGCTGTACAGATGTTGCAACAATATGGAATTGAAAAGTTTCATCATCGACTCCAGCAACTTGACTTTTCTACGATCACGCAGTCGCCACAACATTATGGATTGCCGCTTATTTTAGGAGGCGCGGAAGTCACTTTGGAGCAACTCACTAGCGTGTATGCGAGCATGGCGAGAGTAGTAGAGGCATTTCCTAACCAAAGCGGTGAATACGCGAAAGACGATTTTCGTCCACTTCATTTTTTGCAAAGCGAATCCTCTAGAACGTCAACATTGCTCAAAGAGCCAACGCATTTCTCCGCAGCTAGTATTTATCAGACGTTTGAAGCGATGAAGACACTGGAGCGACCCACTTCTGAAGGAAATTGGGAGCAGTTCCGTTCCAGCAAAACCATTGCTTGGAAAACAGGAACAAGCTTTGGTTTTCGAGATGCTTGGGCAGTTGGCGTCAACATGGACTATGCAGTTGGCGTTTGGGTCGGCAATGCAGATGGAGAAGGACGACCTGGTATTGTAGGCGTGCAAGCGGCTGCACCTATTCTATTTGATTTGTTTGATCTGCTCCCTCGCTCAAACGATTGGTTTACAGTTCCTTATGATGAAATGCAGCAGTTTTCAATTTGTTCAAAGAGTGGCTATCGAGCTAGTTCGATTTGCCCAACTGATCGGGTTTGGCTGCCAGCATCTAGTACACGTCTAGCAACATGTGATTTTCATCAATTGATTCATTTGGATGTGACTCAACAGTGGCAAGTACATAGCGATTGTGAACCCATTGGTCAAATACAGCAACATCCTTTTTTTGTGTTGCCAGCTTTGGCAGCACATTATTATCAGCAGCGACATCCTGACTACCAATTAGTGCCACCTTTCCGATCAGACTGCACACCAGATTTTGGTGACTCGCCTTTGGCTATGATCTATCCGAAACACCATGCGAAGATTGCTGTACCAGTGGGCTTAGATGGTGAATTGAGTAGTGCTGTTTTTAGTTTGGCGCATCGAGCACCAGAGACCTTGGTACATTGGCACTTGGATGAAACTTATCTAGGTAGTACACGTCACTTTCACGAACTATCCTTGCAGCCTGAACCTGGTAAGCATCTACTAACTCTAGTTGATGAGAACGGGAATCGACTGGAGCGAAGTTTTGAAGTGGTGGAATGAACGCTTTGAAGTAAATACTTTGTCTTTCATACAGAATGCTTACTGTTCGGATTCGCCAGCAATTGCCCTAAGTGCAAATGCTCTTGACACGCTACCATGCCGCTCTCTTTTTCGTAAACTAAGTTTTGTAAGTATTTGATGCCCTTCACTTATATTTGCTTTTTGAGAGCTACCTGATATAGAGATAAATAGGCGCGTAATTTACAGCGTACATTACTTTTTCGGCTAAAGCTAAAAAATATAGCTCCTAGCTTCGCCTCAATAACTTCATACATCTACAACTTATGCCCAACGATAACATCCACATCAAAAAGAAGGAATTACTATCTGATAACTGGTACACACTTCATAAACTGACCTTCGACTATCAAAAAAAAGATGGCACATGGGAAACACAGGAGCGCGAAGCTTATGATAGAGGGAACGGAGCAGCAATTCTGCTATACAATCTCGAGAAAAGAGCGGTCATTCTCACCCGACAGTTCCGAATACCCACTTACGTTAACGGCAACGATGATGGTATGATGATCGAAGTTTGCGCTGGATTGTTAGATCAAGCGAATGCTGAAGAAACCATCCGTAAAGAAACGGAAGAAGAAACTGGCTACCAAGTCGATCAGGTGCAGAAAGTTTTTGAAGCCTATATGTCACCAGGCTCTGTTACGGAAATTTTGCATTTCTTCGTTGCCGAATACGATGCGAGCATGAAAGTGAGTGATGGTGGCGGCTTGGAAGAAGAGCAAGAGAATATTGAAGTGCTGGAATTGAGTTTTCAAGAAGCTTATAACATGATCGCAACAGGTGAAATTAAAGACGCCAAGACGATTATGCTGTTGCAATACGCGAAGCTGCATAACTTAGTGGAAGGATAGACGTTATTTTAAGGAATATGGCGTGAACCGTTTTGAAACACATGAATACATAGAAATATATAGGCGATTATGATATGCACGTTATCTAGTTCTATATGTCCAAAATTTAATTACATACTAACACAAAGCGCAGCAACTTGGATTTACTCAACAACTACGACGTCCGCGATTTAGGCAATCTAGAACTACTGGCCAAGCAAGTCGTCGAAGGTTTCATCATTGGACTACACAAAAGTCCCTTCCACGGATTTTCTGTTGAATTTGCAGAACATCGTATTTATAACGAAGGGCAAAGCACGAAAAATATCGACTGGAAAGTCTATGCGCGTACTGACAAGTTGTTTATTAAACGATTCGAGGAAGAGACTAATCTGCGTTGTCAAATTGTGATAGATGCTTCCTCTTCGATGTACTTTCCCGATTTGGAGAGAGGAGAAATGAATAAGTTAGGGTTCTCCGTTTTAGCTGCAGCGGCGCTGATGAACTTACTGAAAAAGCAGCGCGACGCTTTCGGTTTGAGCATTTTTGATGAAGAAGTCAGACAACATACGCGCTGTAAATTGAGTACTTCCCATTATCGACTGTTACTCACTTATCTGGAAAAACTAATTCAAGAGCCAGAACTCAACAAAACCACTTCTGCTGCCAAAGCACTACACCAAATTGCAGAAAGTATCAATAAGCGTTCACTGGTTGTCGTTTTTAGCGATATGTTTGAACACGGCGAAGAAAGCGAAGCTCTTTTTTCTGCACTCCAGCATCTGAAGCATAACAAACACGAAGTTGTTCTTTTTCATGTTGTTGATAAAGCAAAAGAGCTAGATTTTAAATTTGAGAATCGTCCGTACGTTTTTATTGATATGGAAACTGGGGAGCGCGTCAAACTGCAACCGAATCAGGTGAAGGAGGAATACATTCGACAAGTGCAGCAGTTCAAAGCAGAATTGAAATTGAAATGTATGCAATACAAAATTGACTTTGTAGAGGCGGACATCAAAGAGGGTTTTCGCCCTGTATTGCAAGCATATTTAGTAAAGCGAAGTAAGATGAATTAAGAAGTTCATTTAAGAATTATGGGAATTTGAAACATATAAGGTCATATAAGGTCATATAAGTTGGCTAGACTCACTTATCTAATTGAACATTTTCTTACTCCCGCCATCCCAATATCAAACCTACCGTTTCTGCAATCTCCGCCTGTTGCGCCTTAGGCAGTAGCGTAGAAGTTGTAGTGGTTTGTTCCATCTGTTTCACTTTTTCCATCATCTTACGCCGTTCCATAGTTGAAAAATTAGAAAAAGCACGTCGTAAAAGAGGTACAATTTCTTTGAATTGCTTGTCGCCTAAATTCATCAACCACTCATCTAATATATTCCATAGATTAGGATAGTGTAAAAGTACTAAGCCACTCCCTTGCAGGAAACCTTCCAACCACTGTGCCGCTCGCTGCGGTTCACTACCGACTGAAAATTGGTAGGACATGACTTTTTGTATCTCCTCCAATACGCGCTGTTGACGTTCGAACAAGAGACGGGTAATAGTGCCATGCGTGTGTGCTGCAACTAGGTCATTCATAGCTATGGTCTGCGATAAGGCAACGTACCATTGCTGGCGAAAAGTGGCGTCTGGTAGCAGATGAATAGCGGTCTGCGTAGCACGTATTTTCTCACTGATGGTAAGTGACAGTTCTTCTGAGATATTGACGCAAGCATTGGGAAGTCCGACACAGATACGAGGGATTAGCTCTTCGATCAACTGGTCGATGGACAACTGATTGAGCCGTCGGGTACTGCCGTAACGATTAATACGAATAGTAGGTAGCAGCGCATCCATCAAGGCGACTACATCTTGCGCTTCTGCGGAAATAGCGCGAACACGCTGCAAAAGCAATTCAATCGCCTCTGGTAGATCAGCATAGAGAGCCAATTCGAGTTGTTGCATCAACTCATCCAGTTGTGTCAACTGCTGAACGTCGTGTTTCACTTTTTGGGCTGCTGCCGATGCAATCGTGCTTCCCCAAACACTCGCATTAATTACAGTTATAGGAAAATCGGGTTTCCACTTTAATTTCCAGTACTCTTTAAAATCACCTTTGTCGTACTTTCCTTTCGCCTCTCGACTCCCCCAAAGAATGTTTAAGATCTGAAAGCGATGCAGTAGATAGCTTTTTTCTCGATCTTTCTCTTCTCGTAAATCAATGCCACCACGCGGATTCGCTTTTGTTCCTTTTACCCAATGTGTGCCACTGATGCCCCAATATTTATTCAATCGACTCGACTTCAAGGCTTTATCTATATCTTTTTGTAAGGGAACTTGTGGGATAGTTGCTGCAACTTGACCAACACGTTCTCCGACGATTGCTGATTGTTCAATCAATTGCCATTGTGCTTCAGAACCTTCACATAGAACAGTTACTGCTGCTGCTTTCAGTTCCTCTAATCCAGGTATAGACAGATTTCGCATCGCTGCCAATGTATTGGCTAGTCGCACTCCTTCTACGGCGTGAGCTGCTGACACTTCTATCTCTTTTCGACGCAACAAACGCGTAGCTCGAATCATCCAATGGCTGCTTTCTTCTTTAGTATGCCGAAAAAGAATCCGATACCAAGCTGGCGATACAATGCCTGCCCCATAGCCACTTTGACGCGCCAACCGTTCATCTGTCCACGGTACCCAAGTAGCTGCCGTTTTTACCTTTTTGATGCCCCTCAATAATGCATTGTCTTTCGCGGCTGGAAAGCGTTTTAGAGTTGACAATACTGGTGCATGCCATGCGCCACAGACCACAGCTATTCGTTCAAATTTATCTTTTTGTGCCTTCCTGATTACCTTTCGCATGAAGGCTTCACGCCGCAAGGTCTCAGCGGACTCTAATCGACCCAAACCACCACGCAATTCGGTCATCATATCTAGGATCGTTTCAAATACGGCTTGCTCGCTATATTGCTCAAACGTACTACCCCACCAGCGTTCGCTATCTTCATAGCCTGCCAATCTTGCCAGATGCCCAATTGGATCGCGCACGACTTTTTGATCGGTCGTCTGCTGCGTTTCGAGTAGCGTTTTCAATTGATCGTGTTCCAACGTATCCAGTGCATACTGCATGGACATCGGTAAGTCCATAAATCGAACTTCAATATCGTGTTCTAATGCGTATTGAATTGCTAACCACTCTGGCGAGAAACTAGCAAATGGATAATAGGTGACCCGATTAAAATCTTTGGGTTCGTAGATACAGATAGCTAGAGGTGTTCGCATATCTGGATGTGCTGCGTACTCAATCATTCTTTCAGCATCTTGTGGTGCTTCTATCAGGATGCAGTCGGGTTGTAAGTCGTGCAAAGCTGATTGCAGACGTTTAGCAGAGCCTTGTCCGTGATGACGAATACCGAAGAGATGAAGTGTAGATGTTGACATGGAGCGAAGATAAAATGCTTAGGCTGAGTTCGATAGTAAATTTACATTTTTGAGAATTTGATTTTACTCGAAGTATCTATTTTATCCAACACATCTACCTCAAATGAGGCTGAATGATGTAAATTTGATGATCTCGCATTATTCACCTTATATTTCTAGCTACAATTCATGTTAAACTCATCAGTCAAAGCGCGGTGGTTGCTGTTTGTGTTCGGAGTCGCTGCCATCGTCAATATTGTCGCTAATTTGATGGTCATTCCTGCTTTAGTTGTCCTCTCAAAACCACTATTGATGACGAGTTTAGCAGGTTTCTTTTGGCGGAATCGTAGTGGATACGCGTATGAAAAATGGTTGTTGATAGGACTTTTGTTTGCCTTCTTGGGCGATAGTTTTTTGTTGGGAACGAGTCCTTTATTTTTTCTGCTTGGATTGGGCAGTTTCTTATTGACGCAGTTGTTTTATACTGTCTCTTTTCAAATACAAACTCAGAAGGCAAACCAACTTTCTACATCTACCTTACTGGTGGCTATTGTTCCATTTTTGACGTATTCTATTGGACTCCTGCTATTGCTATGGAAAGATTTACCATCGAATTTTAAAATTCCAATAGTTCTTTACAGTAGTGTTATCACAGTGATGGCGATGGCTGGCACTTATTTGGCATTGCAGACAAAAAATGTGCTACTGGCGGTTGGGGTTATCCTATTTGTGGTTTCAGATAGTTGTATTGCCATTGACAAATTCACGGAAATAGAATTGCCAGTGGTGCGTCTGCTCATTATGGGAACGTATATCGGCGCACAACTGGCAATCGTTTGGAGTCAGCTTCAGCTAAGCTCTAAAATTTACGGCGACGCGCACGGGCATCTGAACCACCTTTGAAGTCAAATGCAATCGTGACTTCGTGTCCGCCGTTGTTGTATTGTTGATAATCTAAGAAGGATACTTCATATGAATAAAATATCTTGAAAGCCGTTACTTTTACCCCCAAAAGCAAAGCAGCATTACCCCCCATTTTAGCATCAAAAGGGGCTTCCAAAAAGCGATAGGACAAGCCTGCGGTAAACTGTTCACTCAGAAAATGGGCTAACAAGTTCGCATCAATTCGCAAAGGTGCGCCTTCCAACTGCAACGCCATCAAAGAAGGTTCAATCGTCAAATCATCACTAGCCACTATTTTGTGTCCTACTAAGAAAGAAGTCGATTGCAAAAAAGTATTGGTGCTATCATCCGCTTCGGAAATAGCATTCAATCTAGAGACGACCATATTGGGGAAACTGATACCTGCATAGGTGTTCTCTTTGTAAGAAGCATATAACCCAAAAGAAGAATCGAAAAATCGGATTCCTTCTACATTCGTTTCGATGATTTCGTCTCCAGGCTCATAAAAGTCATTGTCGAGGATGGAGTTAGAGAGTCGACGCTGACTGATTTCCACAGTCAAGCCACCTGCCACTTTAATATCTTCGGTTACTTTGAATCGCAAGCCAATACCTCCTTGAAAACGCAAGTTGGTTAACTGTCCAATATTTTCTGAAAAAACATTAGCTCCTAAACCCAATACGTTTCCTGCTGCACCATTGTAGGAGATCGCATAAGAAGTAGGCGAGCCAGGGAAGTTTTGCGCCCCCCGTCGGATGTTCATAAATGCCTGGCTATTTTCATTGAAGCCAATAGCCGCTGGATTGATGAGCGCATGGTTAGCTACATAGTGCGTAAAAATAGCTTCTTCGGTCAGTTGAGCATGAAGTTGTAAGCCAAAAGCACTAAAAAGTAGTAAGAGTACGAGTTGTTTCATGATTGTACTTTTTATCGGTTGGGAATGGAG
>CAYLPW010000048.1:0-1750 GCA_964385665.1 uncultured Saprospiraceae bacterium | reverse complement strand
GTCTAATGTCTAACATCTTTCTAATAATTATTCAGTCAGAACAGTGATCGTTCCTTGTTGCTGTTGTTCTTCGCCAGCGAAATCCGTGTACTGCAAAACGTAGTAATACACACCGTCAGGCACTCTATTGCCGTCACCATCTGTCCCCATCCATTGACCGTCGTAGTTGTCCTGAATGAAAACGGCTGTTCCCCATCGGCTGTAGATTTCTAAGCGTGTACGCGCAAAACTTTCCACACAGCTAATGATGAAGGCTTCGTTTTTGCCATCTCCGTTTGGCGTGATGACACGTCGCGTTTCTAAACAGCCATCTGCGTTGGGTAATTCAACAGTTGCCATCGCTGTACAACCATTAAAATCTTCCACCCTTACTAAGTATTCACCTGCTAAGGTCAATTTATCTACGATAGAATCGCGTCCACTAGCTATGATGTCTTCATTTGGGTCAAACCAAATATACGTGTAGCCATCCATTGGCGTACCACCTGTCACTGCTACTGCAACTGTACCACCACCACTTGCGCTCGTGATCGGAACAAACGACGTTTCTAAGGTAAGCGGCATTGTTTCTGTTACTGTAAATTCAGTCGTCGTTGAACAGTCATTTCGATCTGTAATCGTTACCGTATAGTCGCCACCTGCTAGTCCCAAAGCTGTTGGGAAGTTATTGTTTTCCAAGCCACTCCAAGCGTAAGAAAAATCGCCTGCGCCACCTTCCACAATGACGGTTGCTTCTCCATTTCCATCACCTGAACAGGAGGAAGAGACCACATCCACCATGACAACTTGTATGGCTTCTGGTTCGGTGACGGCGAGTTGCGCTGTTTCTGTACAGCGACCATCACTGACTAAAACTTGATAGATGCCTGCTCCAATATTTACAAGTGTAGGTTCGCGTCCTACGGTATCACGATCCGCATTAACCCAAGCATATTCTAAAGTCGTCATACTATCTATAGCTGTGGCATTGGCTAACAGCATAGCATCTTCAGCTCCATTACAACTCACCCCAAAACCTCTATAATCTGTACCAAATGCCATGCTGACGGATAACCCAGAGTCACCTTCTACATCGAAAATACGCGTGATGCTGATGCCCGAGGCTTCCGTGATTCTTACAGTGTATAGACCTGCTTCTATATCCTCAATATCTTCTGTATCTGCGAATGGATTTCCGTTGCGCGTCCATTGGAAAGTATAAGGACCTTGACCTGAGTTAATCGTTAAGTCAATCGCACCAGTATTATCGCCACTTCCACATTCAGGACTTTGGACAACACCGTTTGCGTTAAGTGTTTGTAGGTCAAAGCTATCAATTCTTGTACATCCATCTTCATTCGTGATAGTGACGATATACAAGTCCTCACAAAGATTAGTTAAGTTGCGCGTAGTATCACCTGTACTCCAGCGATAGGTAAAGTTATTTCCACTACCACCACTTGGTGCATTCAATCGAATCTCCCCATCGCAAGGTGCAAATACTTCCGTCGAGGAACGCACATCGGCTACTAAATCAATATCGCTAGGGGCTGGGATGGTGATGACATCTGGCGTAGAGAAATCATTCGCATCCGTAATGGTCACGTCATAAGTATCTGCTGCTAAGTTATCCAAAATGATACGTGGATTGTATTCATCAAATTGGAACATATACATACTATCATTCGCTGGGTTTCGACCTTGAATGGTGACGAAATAGTTAGGATCGCCACAGGTAATATTGAAGGCAATTGCACCGTCGCTTTCCCCA
>CAYLPW010000047.1:0-23681 GCA_964385665.1 uncultured Saprospiraceae bacterium | reverse complement strand
AAACAAGTCTGAACCCTGATTCATTGATCTGTATTGGTCTAAAGAGATAATTGCATAATCTCATTAATAATACCACCGCTTAAACGCTTCCATCGCCTCGTATTCTGCTAGTCCCAACTCATCATACTGCTGAGCCGTATTGCGATTCCGCTCTTCGGCACGTTGCCAGAATTCACGGGCATCGTTGCCTGGGAACATGGGTCGATCTTTTTGTGATTGGTGCTTGAAGATAGCACGTCGTTTGCGTAGCAACTCATCGGGACTGATCGGCACCGCCATATCAATATCTTCGATTTCCCATTCTTGCCAAGCTCCTCGGTATAACCACAGCCAACAATCGTCAATCCATTTGTAATCACTGTTGCCGTCGGCAGCCCGTTTTTTGATTTCTTTCAACGCACCAAATACCGCTTCCAAACATACCCGATGTGTACCATGTGGATCGGATAGATCACCAGCTGCGTAGACCTGATGCGGCTTAATCTCTTGTAGCAGTTCAATGGTGATCGCAATATCTTCTGAACCTAGTGGATTCTTTTTGACTGTTCCAGTTTCATAAAATGGCATATTCATAAAATGGGCATTTTCTTCTGGAATACCAGCCGCTCGACAGCCTGCTTTTGCTTCTCCGCGTCGAATCAATCCTTTGATACGCTGAATCTCGGGAGAGTCGATGTCACCTGGTTTTTTGCTATTAACTTTCTGTTCCAACGCATCAAACATCATACTAGACACATCCTGCTTCAACCCAAATACTTCGTGATAGTCCTTCACAAAGTCCGCGAAACGAATAACGTCCTCATCGTGTACTGCAATATTGCCAGAAGTCTGATACGCCACATGCACTTCATGCCCTTGATCGGCAAGGCGTATAAATGTGCCTCCCATAGAAATCACGTCATCATCGGGATGCGGACTGAACAAAACGACTCGTTTCAGCGCAGGTTCAGCACGTTCCGGTCGTTTGGTGTCGTCAGCATTTGGTTTGCCACCTGGCCAGCCAGTAATGGTATGTTGTAAGTGATTAAATACTTCAATATTGACATAGTATGCGCCGTCGTATTCTGTAACGATGTCGCTCATACCTTTATCCATATAGTCACGATTCGTCAATTTTAGAATCGGTTTATTTACTGTTTGACTCAACCAAATGACAGCTTTGCGCACCAACTCTTTATTCCACTGAATATCACCCAACACCCAAGGTGTCTGTATGCGTGTCAATTTACTGCTTGCTGCTTCGTCCAATACAATCGTCACGTTGTCATGGAGTTGTAGATAAGTCGCTGGCACTGAGTCGCTAATCTCTTCCTCTACTGCTCGTTGGATAATTCTAGCTTTTCCTTCCCCCCAAGCCATCAGGATAACACGTTCTGCATTCATGATAGTCTGCACACCCATCGTGATCGCTTTTCGTGGCACATATTCTTCTCCAAAGAAGTCACTAGCAGCATCTAAAATTGTAACGTGATCGAGCGTCACTAATCGTGTGATGGAACTTTTACCCGAACCAGGTTCATTAAACCCAATATGACCTGTGCGGCCAATACCTAGTATCTGCAAATCCAAACCGCCGTATGACTGAATCTTTTCTTCGTAAGCTTGACAGTAAGCGAGTACTTCCTCTTTCGCCAATGTTCCATCTGGGATATGTATGTTTTCTTTTGGAATGTCGATGTGATCGAAAAGGTAGTCGTTCATAAAGAGGACATAACTTTGCAAGGCTTCGGGCGGCATTGGGTAGTATTCATCCAAATTGAAAGTAACCACATTTTGGAAACTTAACCCCTCTTCTTGGTGCAGTCTAACGAGCTCTCCATAAAGTGTTTTGGGTGTTGAACCTGTCGCTAATCCCAGTACACAAGTTTCTCCTTTTGCCGCTTTGCTACGGATGAGCGTAGCGATTTCTTGTGCTACAGCAGTAGATGCCTCTTTGGAGGCAGAATAAATTTCGGTCGCCATCTTTTCGCGTACCTTAAAAGGGTCATAGGCGGATTTAATAGCACTTAGTGTTGTTGTCATAGTTATTTTAGCTATTGGCTGTCGACTACTAGTTGTTAGCCGTTCAGCATCTATTATTTAATTCAGTTTGATTGATTGATTGAATAGTTAGTCAAAGCAGTTTTAATCCTTCTTTTGCGAATGGTTGCATAGCGGTATGTTCTGGAGACAGTTCAGTAACTAGTGTATTTATCTCTGACAACTCACATACTTTCATCCGTTGTACAGAGTGTAGTTTTTCTGAAATAGTGAGTCCTACTACTCGATCCGATGCTCGCATCATTGCTTGAGTCACTTGTACCACTTCCCAATCGTTGTCGGTGATTCCTTTTTCAGGATCGAGTCCATTGAGTCCAGTGAAGCAGATGTCCATCCGAATGCTGTGCAATTGTCGCAGGACTTCTCCTGTGACGGAGAGCTGCGTATTTTTAGACAGTTTTCCACCTAAAAAAATGACTTCCAAGCTAGGATGTTCCATCAACTGCATCGCTGTAGAAAGACTGATGGTAAAAATGGTTGCATTCAGATCGTGTGGTAAACTACGCGCAAATTCTCGGCACGTTGTCCCTCCGCTGATAAGCATAAACATGCCATCGTGCAATAGAGAAATGGCTTTCTCAGCAATGATTATTTTTTGCTCATATGCATATACCTTTTTCTTAGGATAGGAGGAGGGATGATAGGAAGTCGATAGCGCACCACCGTATACTTTTACTACCTCCCCTTGCTCTGCCAGTTCATTTAGATCACGCCGGATGGTATCTTCTGACACGGATAGCTTTGTACTTAAATCCGCTGACAACACTTTGTTGTGTCGATTGATCTGTTCTAGAATGAGAGCTTGACGTTCGCGTTTGAGCATGGTAAAAAAGTTCTAGTTTTGACGTTGATGATACTGGATCAAGTCGGGCATGGGATGTTGCACCACACGTCCAATAGTTAGGTCATATTCTTTTGCCATATTTCTAATGATTGGCTCGAAGTAGTAGGCGATAGAACCTGCTAAATGAATAGGTAACTGTTTAGCCTGCTCGTAGCACATAATCTTTTGCTCAAAAAATGCACGAAACTGCATGTTGATGAGGGTTTTTATGGACAGCTCGTGCTGAAATTCATGCAAAAAAGGAGCAAAACCAGCAAGAAACCGATTTGGGTAATCCCCTTTATATACCTTTTCGACTACCTCTGTAGGTGTGAGCGCATAGCGATTTTCCAATGCTTTCGTAACAGAAGGAGAAAGTTGTCGATGTAGATATTGATTCATTAACTGTTTACCTAGCACCGCACCACTACCCTCATCTCCTACTATGAAGCCAAACCCACCAATGTTATCTATGATAGCACTTCCATCGTAGACAGCGCTATTAGACCCCGTTCCTATTATACCGACTATACCTTTTTCGTTGCCACAGAGTGCATGTGCTACAGCAACTATATCACTTTGAACATCAACAGTTTGAGATTTTTTAAATATATCTTGCAGCGTAGCTTTCAACCGTTCTTGCTGCTGCTCATCCGCACCTGCACCGTAATAGTAAACAGCATGAATGTCGTCCACTGAAAGTGGAAAATTAGCAGTAATACCTGCTTTGATGCTCACTTGCGACTGTTGGTAGGGATTAATACCAATAGTTTGCCATTCTTGGATTAGCTGTCGGTCAGCATGTAGTGCTGCCCAGCTTGTCTTGGAAGAACCACTATCTATCAGTATGGTCATTCAGTCTTCTTCTTGTTTTTACAAAAATGCGCAAAAACATGCAATAAGTCAACTAAAACCGACATGAATCGGCATATTTAATACTAAATTAATGTACTTGCTAATCGTATAAGTCCATCTATAGCCTATAAGCATCCATTCATTGATGGAAGATTTTGTACTTTCGCCACTCATCGAAGCTAAAAATTAACGTGCGGTATTTTGCAGAATTAGCGTATAATGGACGCCCTTTTTTTGGTTGGCAGAAACAACCTCAGCAGGCTAGTGTACAGCAAACTATTGAAGAAGCCTTATCTTTACTATTGCGAGAACCTATCACTATAGTTGGGTGTGGTAGAACAGATACTGGCGTTCATGCGCGCCAATACTTTATCCACTTTGATGTACAAACACCTCTACACGAAAAGTTCAAAGCGCGCTTGAATAACTATTTACCCTCAGCAATTGCATTTCGCCGATTTGTGCTTGTAGATGATGCAGCACATGCACGGTATCACGCGAACTATCGGAGTTATACTTATTATATCAGTCGACAAAAAAATCCCTTTGCCGAACATACGCGTTACTTATTTCCCTTCATTCAGCAGTTGGACACTGGAAAGATGAGGGAAGCGGCTCATTTACTTCTAGCGTACACTTCTTTTTTCCCTTTCTGCAAAAGCAACAACGACTTAAAAAACTACAACTGTCAATTGTATGGTTGTGAATGGAGTTTCTTAGACCAAGAATATCAACTACACATTGCTGCCAATCGCTTTTTAAGAGGTATGGTTCGTTTGGTGGTAGGGATGTGTTTGAATGTAGGACTAGGAAAAGTGTCACTACAGGAAGTCCATACAGCACTAGAGCAACAGACGCGTTTGGAACGCAGCTGGAGTGTGCCGCCGCAGGGTTTATTTTTGGAAGAAGTACGGTATGATGAAACTAAGGTGAGCATGTAGAAGTTAGCACTCTTTAAATTGAAATTTCACTGAATAGGACACAAGAAAATGGAGCTTACTCTTTACCAAATAGATGCTTTTGCTGATCGACTGTTTAGTGGCAATCCCGCAGCAGTAATTCCACTGACGGAATGGCTGCCAGAGTCCGTTATGCAGCAAATTGCAGCAGAGAATAACTTGTCTGAAACCGCTTTTTTTATTCCAAGAGGAGACGATTTTGAATTGAGATGGTGGACACCTAATAAGGAAGTTGATCTGTGTGGGCATGCTACTCTAGCCACTGCATATGTAGTGTTTGAGGAAATGGGATACGATAAAAATGAGTTGCGATTTCATACTAAAAGTGGATGGCTAATAGTGCAGCGTGAAACGGATCAGTTTGCCATGGAGTTTCCTGCGGACACGCTCACGTCAGTTGCTATCACAGATACATTGACAGAGGCGGTGCAAGGATTGCATATTGAAGCTGCTTTTCGAGGTCGAGACGATTATCTGGTCGCTATTGATAGCGAGGAAGCGTTAAGAAATTTACATCCAAATTTGCAAGCTATTGGACAACTGGAGGCACGTGGACTCATAGTAAGTGCGCTAGGGAAAAAAGTGGACTTCGTATCTCGTTGTTTTTATCCTCGATATGGTATTGCCGAAGATCCTGTGACTGGTTCGGCACATACGACGATGACGCCTTATTGGGCGAAACGATTAGGTAAAGACAGGCTACAGGCTCGTCAGTTGTCTCGTCGAGGAGGTGCGGTAAGTTGTACGTTGGCAGGAGATCGTGTACTACTGAAGGGACAAGCAGTTGCCTATTTAAAAGGGACAATCCATTTGCCGAACGAGCTATTGATACACACTAGCTAGACCGAACACTCCCCCATCAATTTTCCTTCTATAAGAAAAGAAATTCACATGATAACAGACAATAGTAAGATTACGACCTCCAACCACGACGACATCAAGTCTTGGGCAACCGCTTTTAAAGCACGTCCGACACAGATCAAGCGATTCGCTGATGAAAATATTTTGGATCGATTAAAATTCCGTTTTCCAGATGAACTTTATCCAGATGAAGAGGATCTAGAATGGGAAACTTTCTTTGAAATTTTTGATCGGGAACAGTTGAATTTTGTAATGGAAGACATAGCTGACCAAGCGGTAGAAAAAGTAAATGTATATGAATTTCGCCCGCGTGAGGCGTATTGATTGTAACCGATATAATTGAAGATATATATAAGGTGTCTTGTCCAAATGGATGAGATGCCTTTTTTTTGTTGGTCGGGAGAAGATGTTAGACAGTAGACGTTAGATGGTAGACAGTAGACAGTAGACCTGCTTGACGATATTCGCGACGAGCAAGTCTCCCTCTTTCAAACTCTCAAACTCTCAAACTCTCTCCCTCTCTCAAACTCTCTCCCTCTCTCAAACTCTCAACGCCTTGTAACTCATCTGTAACTGACCACCCGTATCTTTGTGTCGTACTTATTGAAAAAGGGAAACCTTCTGATGAGTACTGAAGAGATCAATCTAGTATTGAACTCAAAACAGACATTTTTTCAAAGCACAAATCTAATAGAGGAGACCATGTTGAATATCAAAGAAACAGCAGACAACTTACGAGCGAAAGTAAAAGAAGTAAACAAGGATTTTTTCAAAGTATCGAATGAGATCGTAGAAGAAACGATTGTAGCTGGTGAGCAGTGGCAAGGTACATTTGCAAAAGCACTAGAAACAGGTGTAGATGCTACGAATACCACTCAAAAGCTAGCATTGAAAGCGGTAGCAGGCATGCGTGAGCAGTACATGGAAGGTAGCCAACGCTTGATGCAATTAGTGGGAATTGATGCGAAAGAAATTACTCGTAATATCAAGGAAACAGCAGACGAAGCCAGAGCAACAGTAACAAAAGCGACGGCAACTGCTAAGGAGAAAGCAACGAAAGTCATCGAGCAAACAACGACCGAAGCAAAACAGGCAGTAGCAAAAACAAAAGCGTCCGCACAAACAAAAGTACAAGCGACAAAAAACATCAACAAAGCGGCAAAAGCAGCGAAGAAAGATGTGGCTGAAGCGGCAAAAGCAACCACAAAAGTAGTAGCACAGGCAACAGAGACAGTGAAGCCAACGGTAGAGCGCGACAACTTGAAGTTGCTAAACGGTGTAGGACCTAAAATGGAGGAAGTATTGAATAAATACGGCATTGAAACATTTGCTGACTTAGCAAAAGCAGATGCTAAAAACCTAGCTACTTTGCTAGAGACAGAAGATCCACGCTACGCACGCTACGATGTGAATGCATGGGTGAAAGAGTCTAAAAAATTAGCGAAGTAGTCTTGTCTGTATCACTTCATTTCGTACCAATCCATTATTAATCGAACTTTAAAAGAAACATCAATCATGGCTAAGAAAGTCAATAAAAATACAAAGAAGAGCAACTTGAATACCATCACTGAAACAGTGAAAAAGGTAAACGCTGAAGTACAAGAAACAGCTAACTACGTAGCCAACGATTTGGCAGAGAACGGTCAGCAGTTGCGCGACAATGCAGCAAAGACAGTAGAAGGTATCAAGTTGTCGGATAGCGTAGACAAAATCAAGTCAACAGCTGGAAAGGTCAACACACAGATCAAAGATGCAGCAACAACGATCTCTGACAACGTGGCGAAGCGGAGCAAGAAATTGTCAGAAACGGCAAGTGAGCGGGCAGAAGAAGCGATGGAGAAGATTGATTTGAAAGGGGGTTACACAAAAGTAAAATCGACTGTAAAAGATGTGAATGCGTACGCGCTAGAAACAACAGAAGAGTTGATTGATATGGCAAAAGCGAACAACGAAGAGTGGGCAAAACTTCTGAACAAAGCCGTAGAAGGCGGTTTAAAGTTGGGTACACGTCAGCAGACTATCGTTTTTGATGCATTAGAAACAGCGAAAAAGCAGTTCTTGTCCAATGCCAATCGTTTTGCGGATATTATGACACGCAAAAGCAAGTAAGGAATGGAAACAAAATAACTGCTAAATCTTGACTTGCTCTTTTTCCTGTTCTCTGCGTTAAAAAGCCTCGCCGTAGCTATCCCGATAGCTATCGGGATGCCTACGTTTTTTGCCTTGATAACAGAAAAAATACCTGCGTCAATCTATTAGCGTTTATTTAATTTTCATTCCTAACCTTTCATTTTGAGTTCATTGAACTCATACAGTCAGGTGATTCAATATAGATTAAGTTTTTCGTTTTATCGAGCGGATGTTCATTGAGTTGAGCATCCGCTTTTTTGTTTTTGTGACATTTTGATTGAAATTCCTATTTTGCGCTGTTAATAAATTTCAGATAGGTACTGACGAAACAAAAATAGACTGTTTGCTAAAATGTAGACAACTGACGAAATAGTCTCAAATCTCATCCCGAAAGCTTTCGGGATCAAAGCGAAGCGGTCTCACATCTAATTAACAAACAAATGGCAGACACTAAAGGATTTTTTGGACACCCAAAGGGATTATCAACGCTCTTTTTCACTGAGATGTGGGAACGATTCAGTTACTACGGCATGAAAGCAATTCTAATGCTTTTCATGACGACCAATGTAGCGCAAGAAGGACTCGGATTAGAAAATGAGACAGCAGGGGCAGCTTACGGCTTGTATGCGGCAGGTGTCTATTTATTGACCTTGCCAGGTGGCTGGTTAGCCGATAATATTTTTGGGCAGCGCAAAGCGATTTGGTACGGAGGTATCTTGATTATGTTGGGGCATTTGACTTTAGCTATTCCAGGTTCACCCGCTATTTTCTTTTTAGGTCTATGTCTTATCGCCGTTGGAACAGGTTTGTTGAAGCCCAATATTAGTAGTATTGTCGGTGATTTGTATCCTGAAGGGGGTGCACGACGCGATGCAGGATTTTCTATTTTCTATATGGGAATCAATCTAGGGTCTGTTTTGGGTCAGATCATTGTTCCATTATTAGCCGAGCAAATCAACTGGCACTTAGGTTTTGGGGCAGCCGCTTTTGGGATGTTGCTTGGTCTGATTCAGTTCCGCGCGACTCAAAAGAACTTGGGTGATATAGGAGTTGTCCCTAAAGCTAAGTTAGACGTAACCACCGAAAAAAGCAACAGCAAAGTAGCTATCTTTTTAGCACTAGCTTTAGTGGGGTTAATTGCTGTTCTTCAAACTACAGGTATTGTCGATCTGACGACTGCTGTTGGTATCCGCGATACGTTTGGGGTGGTGACGGTATTGATTACGATTTTCTTTTTTCTATATATTTTTATTGGGGGTGGACTGACCATACCTGAAAAGAAAAAGATGGCGATAGTCGTGCTGCTATTCATCGGAGC
Source organism: uncultured Saprospiraceae bacterium (assembly GCA_964385665.1). GTDB lineage: Bacteria > Bacteroidota > Bacteroidia > Chitinophagales > Saprospiraceae > JAAUTG01. The sequence continues at coordinate 14,695 of CAYLPW010000047.1, read as the reverse complement.
AGCGATTTTTTGGTCGGGCTTCGAGCAAGCAGCAACCACATTAACCCTATTTGCCGATCAGCTAACAGATCGAACCGTGTTTGGATTTGAAATTCCAGCAGGTTCTGTACAAGCGATCAATCCTACGTTCATCATCATCTTTGCGCCTTTGTTTGGTGCACTTTGGATTAAATTGGCAGCTAGAAACCTCAATCCTTCCGTACCGCTCAAGTTTGGGTTTGGTCTAATTTTGATGGCATTAGGTTTCCTAGTCATGGTACAAGCTGCCAAAATTGCAACGCCTGATGATAAGGTCGGCTTGTACTGGTTTGTCTTGACCTACTTCTTGCATACCGCAGGAGAATTAACCTTGAGTCCAGTCGGATTGAGTACGATGACCAAACTAGCACCAGCAAGATTGTATGGACAAGTCATGGGACTTTGGTTTGTCGCTACTGCATTAGGCAACCTCATTGCTGGATGGTATGGTGGTGAGTTTGATCCAAAAGAGAACTTGGCAGAAATACCGAACCTGTTTATGTCTGTAGCATGGCTAGGATTGGGTGCGGGTATTATATTCATTGTGGTCAGTCCATTTGCTAAAAAATGGATGGGCGACGCGGAGTGACGTAATTTATTAATAGCTTACAAAGTCTGCGCATCAGCTTGAGCAAAGCCAGACTTTGTAAGCTTACTCATGTAGAAATCTTACTAACTCAATCACTATCCGACTCCAACATCCAAGCCTGCAATTCCTTAAAAGTAGACAGCAGTTCTTCTGTTTCTTGTGAGTCGAGATTTTGAGATTTACATTTCTCCAAAAAGACATCTAAGGGATTCAAATCTTTCAAGTCGCGCTCCGTGTAGGTGAATGCATAGGTGTTCGTCCTAAACGTCGTTCGGATTTTCAACAGTTCAACATTTAGCGGACGTGCCAACTCACGCAACTCCAAATCTAGATTCGGGATCATCTTGTCATCCGTCACGATCGCATCCACCCATACTGTGCGTTCGTCTTTATAGTCTTCGTGGAGTTGCTGCAAACGTACTTTCAATTCTTCAAAAGGTAATTCGATGGTTTTTAATCGTCGAAACAACGGCACTGGCACCTCGCGTACTTTAATACGACTACCAGCTTCAATCTCTACAATTTTAACGATTTTGTCGTCTTTTGTTTCACTAAAGCTCAGAGGTAGAATAGAACCAGAATAATGGACGCGTTCGTTAGTGGGGAAAGTTTGCGCCCGATGAATGTGTCCCAATGCGACGTAATCGAAAAGGTCAGAAAACTGCTCGGCTTCTATATTTTCCGTATCACCGATGTAGATATTGGCACGCTCGTCACTGGCATACGAACCTTTCACATACAAATGTCCCATAGCAATAGTTGGAATTTCTTGCGCTCTATATGGAGTGACCAATTCACTAATACTTTGATAGTGCGCCCGAATACCAGCACGAATCGCCAACTTTCGTTCTTCCCCCGTCTCTCCAGCGATACTTGCTCGTAAATCCTTGTCGCGTAAAAAAGGAACAGCAGCTACCACCGCTTCTAGTTTTCCCTCTTTGTTACGCAATTTCAACACTTGATCGTGAAGGTCGCCAGTTGTTGTTCCCAGTACATACACGTTCATCGCTTCCAGCAAGTCCTTAGGCGCATTCAGCATGGCAGGCGAATCGTGATTGCCACCGATGATGACGATGTAACGGCAAGAGGTGGATAGAAGAGAAGTGAGAAACCGATAATACATCCGTCGAGCATAGTTGGGCGGATTGCCGATATCGAAAATATCCCCAGCGACAATCAAGCAATCTATGGATTCCGCCTGTATAGTTTCCGTTAGCCAATGTAGTGCCGACTGATGTTCTTCCGAACGATCCCGATGTTGGAACTTCTGTCCCAGATGCCAGTCTGATGTATGGAGAATTTTCATATGTTATAGTAGCATTGGAGTCGTAAATATAGGAACTAAAATAGCGAAAAATCGCTGAGCGCAACCGTTTGCGAATTATTTTTAGTGATTTTATCCAAATTATCTTTAAATATTTTTGTTGTTCACAGAATTATCTATCTTTACAGTCATAGAAGATAAAACGAAAAACATAAACCGTTTAAGCCCTCAAAACTGTAACCGAGTCCATTCTACCAACTATGAGAATACTCGGTTTTTTTGTGCCATCTCGCCCTTTCTAGTACAGCTGGAAGGGGCGAGTTTTTTATAGGTGCTATATAGGTGTTGAGTGTATTGATCTTCCTACGTTTTCATCAAACGAGGTAGAAAGAGCAAAACAGAAAGTGCAGCTACTGCTAACAGGACATATATCCAAATTTTACTTCCGCCTTCTTCAGGTGCTGCTTCCACTTCTTCCTCTGTCTTCGTCAACGCATCCACGATAGTATCTGTATTGTATTTTAACATATCGTAGTAACTAGGTGCTTTGCTTTCTTCATCGCCAATCGAATCGGCAAACAGTTCACCACCAATTCTAACATCGTTGTCTGTAGCAATCTGCGCCAGTAATTTTGGATTGACCGTACTTTCTATGAAAACAGCAGGTACTTGCGTTCTTTGGATCACTTCATTCAAGCGAAGGATATCGGAGGTTTGCGCCTCAGCATCAGTCGATACCCCTAAGATAGATTCCAACTGGATACCATAACGTCTACCGTAGTACTGAAAAGCATCGTGTGAAGTGATGAGTACCCGTTTTTCTTCTGGAATCTCCTGCACACGCGTCCGAATGTACGCATCCAAATCTTCCAATTGCTGCTTGTACACGCCATAATTGAATTCATACTGCTCTCGCCCTTCTGGGTCTAGTTCAATCAGCGCGTTCTTGATATTTTCAATATAAATCAACCCATTCCGAGCATTCATCCATGCATGAGGATCACTTGAGCCCGCATACTGTTCGCTTTCTATTGCTTCTATGCCTTCGGTAATAAGCACACTTTCAGCGTCCGTACCAGAGTTATCAATCAGCTCATTTAGCCAACCTTCAAACGTCAATCCGTTTCGTAGGATCAGGTCTGCATCAATCACTAGCTGTGCATCGCGAGGCGTCGGTTCATGCAAATGTGGATCGCCCCCAATCGGCACAATTGTTTCAATGTCAATTCGATCAGTGGCAATATTTTTAGCCATATCGGCAAATATGGAAGCAGTAGCGACGACTTTGTAGGTGGGTTCATCTTGAGCAAAAGAAGAGATGAAAAAGCTGATGCTCAATAAAAGGCTGATGAGTAGTTTCATGTGTTTGATAGTTCACTTTAAAAGATACGAGTGGTGATTGGTAAGCTCGAAAAAGACAACTTCTATCTCTGTATGACTCAAATCATACGCTTTTGTTATGGTTCATCACCTAAGTGAAAGTTCAATAATAACCTACCACAACTAATTTGCTCTTTCCCCATCCTAAAAAACACAAAAAAGTAAGTCCGTAGCTAGGCTATGCACTGATTTTTTGAATTTATTAGGAGACAAAATAGCTGCCTTTTTTGAGGCACTTTATTAATGAGCTTTCACTAAATAGCTTATTCATAACAAAAGCGTGCGACTTATTTTATCAATTATCGAACTTATAAATCCTTTAGAAAACCGCTACAAACAGAAAACTGTTGAACAGACCAATTTCCATTCAACAGTTTTAATATTTGCTTCGTTTGTAGCCAATAGCCAACAGCCAATTGCTAATTACCCAAATCAGACATAAACTTCAAACGCATCAATTGAATTTCTTCCATTGTGATGTCATCCTCTTTCAGCTCTTCATAAGCATTGTCAACTGAATCGGAATTAGCTTCCATGAAATAGTCCAAAATGTCCTCTCGGCTATATTCATCAACCACATCTTCCAGATAATAGTCAATATTCACTTTCGTACCAGAAGCCACAATTGCTTCTAATTCGTGCATCAATTCTTCCATTTTTAAGCCATTGGAACTTGCCAAATCATCCAGTGGAATCTTGCGGTCGATCCCTTGAATCAACGCAATCTTTGCTTTTGACTTATTGGCTACTTGCTTGACCACAAAGTCCGTTGGACGATCAATCTCATTCTCTTCCACATACTCTTTGATGAGTTCGATAAATGGCCGAGCGTATCGAGTTGCTTTTCCACTACTCACGCCGCTGATGTTTTTCATATCCGCCATAGAGATCGGATACTGTGTCGCCATGTCTGCTAAGGAAGGGTCTTGGAAAATGACAAACGGTGGCACATCTTTTCGCTTTGCTTCTTGTCTACGCAAATCTCTCAACATTTTCAAGAGCGTGTCATCCAATACCGCCGATTTGCTAGAAGCTGCCGCTGCTGCTGCCTGCTGTTTTTCGATCTCAAAATCGTGATTAAGTGAGATATAAAATTCTGTTGGATGGTCAATGAAGTTTTGCCCTTTCGGCGTCACTTTCAATAGACCGTAGCTTTCAATATCCTTGCGCAATAAACCTTGCAACATAGTCTGCCGATAGACGGAATACCAGAAGTTGTCATCTTTCTCTTTCCCAATTCCAAAAAGTGGATGCTGATCGAATTTGAAATCTTTCATCGACTTGGTCTGCTTGCCACGACAGAAATCAACCATTGTTCTTATCCCATAATTCTCTTCTAGAGCAACTACTGAGCAAAGTGCCTGATGTACTTCGGTTTGCACTTCTATCTTCTCTCTTGGATGCCGACAATTATCGCACATCTTGCCACAGTTCGAGTCGTCGTAGTCCTCTCCAAAATAATGCAACAAAAATTTTCTTCGACAAGCAGTTGTCTCTGAATAAGCTGTCACTTCATCCATCAACTGCATCCCCATCTCGCGTTCGGCTACTGGCTTGTCGCGTAAGAATTTCTCTAGTTTCAGAATGTCTTTATAGGAATAGAACGCTAAACAATCACCTGCCATGCCATCACGACCGGCACGACCGGTTTCCTGATAGTAGTTCTCTATACTTTTTGGAATATCGTAGTGAATGACGAAACGTACGTCGGGCTTATCAATCCCCATTCCGAACGCAATCGTAGCGACAATCACATCCACTTCTTCCATCAAGAAATCATCTTGCGCCTTACTTCTTGTCTTCACATCCAAGCCAGCGTGATAGGGAGCGGCTTTGATGTCGTTGACATTTAGTACCCGCGCGATTTCCTCTGTCGATTTTCTGCTTTGCACATAGATAATACCCGACTGATCGCTGCGCTGTTTAATGAATTGGACAATGCTTTTGAAAACGCTATCTTTCTTGCCTTTTGGACGTACTTCGTAGTACAAGTTGTCGCGATTAAACGAAGAGACATAAGTTGCTTCGTTCTCCATATTCAGGTTCTTGACGATGTCAGATTGTACCTTAGGAGTCGCCGTAGCGGTTAAAGCAACTGTAGGAATATCTTTTGAGATTGCTTGAATCATATCGTGAATGCGGCGATATTCTGGTCGGAAATCGTGTCCCCATTCTGAGATACAATGTGCCTCATCTACGGCTACAAAAGAAATGTCGACGCTTTTAAAGAAGTTGATATTTTCTTCTTTGGTTAAGGTCTCTGGAGCAATGAATAGCAGTTTTGTTTTCCCTTCTGTGATGTCTGCTTTCACGCGGCGCATCTGTGTTCTACTCAGTGAAGAGTTCAAAAAATGCGCAATATCATCCTCTTGGCTATGTCCTCGAATGGAATCTACCTGATTTTTCATCAAGGCGATCAAAGGAGAGATCACGATTGCTGTGCCTTCCATCATTAAAGCAGGTAGCTGATAACATAAGGATTTGCCACCGCCTGTAGGCATAATGACAAAGGTATCTTCGCCGTTCAATACACTTTGAATAATAGCCTCTTGATTGCCTTTAAAACTGTCGAATCCAAAAAAACGCTGGAGGGAACCATGTAAGAGTTCGCTAGTAACTGTCATGAATATGAGTCTTTTCTACTGTTGTGGTTTGCGAAATATATTAATTGCTGAAAAAGCAGCTAATATGTATGCGAGGGTAACCTCTGCCGTGTAAGTTATATAAAATTATAAATATACAATAGTTATAGGCTGGCTTTTGTCTTCGTTGTGCTGTGTGCCGCATACTAATTTTTACGTTTCTTTGCGGCATAAAAGAGTACCCTTTTGTTTGGGCGAACAAAAATAAAAAAGTCTATGACAATTTCAAGTCAATTAATCGTTAAAACAGCTATCCAAACCCTTGAAACTGAGGCGCAAACGATTGCGGAATTAATAAAAACGATTGATGAAGAGTTTGTTGTGGTTGTTCAGGAAATTGCCAAATGTACAGGACGGATTATTGTAACTGGAATTGGGAAAAGTGCCTTAGTAGGACGAAAGATAGTAGCAACTTTAAATTCTACTGGCACGCCTTCTATTTTTATGCATGCTGCAGATGCATTGCATGGTGATTTAGGCATGATTCGGCAAGAAGATATTATTGTCTGTCTCTCTAAAAGTGGGGAAACGGCAGAAATAAAAGCACTTGTTCCACTTCTACAGCAGCTTGGAACTCACTTAATTGCAATGACAGCTCGTCCCCATTCTTATCTAGCTCAACAAGCTGACTTTATATTGTATACACCAACTACAAAAGAAGCAGAACCTAATAATCTAGCACCGACTGCCAGTACTACCGCTCAAATGGCGATGGGCGATGCCGTAGCCAGTTGTCTGTTAGCCATAAGAGGATTTGCACCTGCTGACTTTGCGAGATACCACCCAGCAGGATCGTTGGGAAAGCGATTGTATTTGCGCATCAAAGATGTTTGCCACCATCAAGATCGTCCAATGGTCAACATGGATGCTAGCTTGCGCGAAACGATTGTGGAGATCACGACGCGTCGTTTGGGCTGTACGGTTGTAGTAGACGAAGCCGAAGTGATACAAGGCATCATTACGGACGGTGACCTACGAAGAATGCTGGAACGAGAAGGAGACGTTTCACACTTTAAAGCGGCAGATATTATGAGTAGGCAGCCCCGCACGATAGAACAGCATCAGTTGGCGACTGCTGCACTTGACATGATGAGTGAATGGAGCATTTCACAATTGATTGTCGTCGATGACCATCAATATATTGGAGTGGTACATCTGCATGATTTGGTAAAGGCAGGATTGTAAATCTATTCCTTATCCATGACAGTCAACTCTCCATTAAACTGTTTTACCACTTCATCTAAAAATAGAACTTCCACCGAGTAAATATACGCATTGCCGTTGACTAACTGACTATCTACAGTTCCGTCCCAGCCAGCCGTTGCATCGTTGGGGGCAACATCAAATTGTTCAAAAAGTAAATTACCCCATCGGTCGAAAATCCTTAGAGAAAGTACACGTTGCACATTGGGTATGTGTCCAAAAACGGTGAATTGTCGATTTTGAGGAAGCCCAAAAGGAGAAAACGTATTGGGAATATAGACTTTTCGGACAGGAACGACAATCACTTTAATCGAATCACTAGCGGTGCAGCCAAATTCAGAAGTAGCAGTTAAGGTATAAACATCATTTTGAATAGGATAGAAGGTTGGATTTGTGCAATCGACTTCGCATAGTTGCGGCGACCATTCAAGTTGAGTAATGGCATAATTCTGATCAAAGCGGAACTGAAGACTATCGCCTAGATCAATTTTTACATCTTCTCCCAAATCAATAATAAATGGTTCAGGATCGATAATAGTGAGGGTTTCTTGCCAGGTACAGCCAAAATAATCAATAACACTTGCTTGATAACGACCAGCTTTTAAGTCTTCAAACACACCTACACTATCTGGGAAAAGGTCGTCTAATTGAATGCGAAACGGTTGGTAAGCTTGTGCCACATTTTGAATGCGAATGCTTCCATCCGTACCCTCAGAACAAAATGGATCAGTCACGAGTACATCCGCTTGAATAGTCTGATCTGGCACGATCGTCAGATCTAAGGTGACGATGCTATCACAACCTAAAGAAGAGATTAATGAGTCGATATAGATACCCGTTTCGCTGTACGATTGATTATTCAGTTCAAAGTCCAATCCTTGACAGAGCGTATCGACAAGGGTATAAAACTTAGGAACGACCTGAACGATTTTGATGTTGGAATTGACGCGACATTTGCTGCTAGATAGATTGCCGGAAGCATTCGATAATAAATAGCGGTAGTAATAAAAACCACTTACCTTTTCTGTATGTACAACAGAACTACTCGTTTCGCCAGGCATGTCCTCCCATGTTTCGCCTTCGTCAAAGCTGCGTTGCCACTGAAAATTGGGTGTGGGATATTGGTCGCCATTTACGGTGGCATCTAACTCGATAGGGTCGCCGTCTTCACAAATATTAGCAATTTCCAATGGCAAGATTAAGGCTTCAGGACCACATGCCCGAAACGAAATATTATCCAACGCTAAGTCATTGCCGATGCCACCTGGTGCATTGTTGCGCAAAGTCAGTGTGACCGAGGTTTCGCCTACGCCAGTCTCGAATGTAAAACCATATGTGTTCCATCGTTCGTTCTGTGGGATGTTGCCAGTGTTGTATTTTTCGTCGCCATTCAGCAGAAAAGAAACGATGGGAGAATGATGTCCAATCACATTGCGTTTCACCACATTTATGATGTCCGCAGAAAATACATACAGGGTATTTTCACATAAACCATTCACCGTTTGTTCGTAAAAATCACCTTCCTCAAAACTAGCATTCACGACCATCATGTAGCCATTCGGGTCGCTAGAATTGTCGCGCAGTGCCATCCAAGTGCCATACAAATTAGACCAGGATGCCGTATTGTTCGTAATGGTGTAATAACCATCGCTAGGAACGCCGCCACCAGTATATTGATAGCCTGGTGCGATGCCAGGGTCATCTATGATATTGGGAATCGTGCCGCGCCCGAAGTCGCCCGCCTCAAATATATTGTCGCCTAGATTGCCTGTGCATACTTGTGCAGCGTGAAGGAAAGGAAGGAAAAGGAAAAGGAATAAAAAATGGTGTTGCATTAGTTCGTTCGCGTTGACTGAACCGTAAGATAAGGGTTTATTGGTAGTTTGAAAAGGGTTTATTAGGCAGATAAATATGTGTATACAGATTCCACTTTTTTGAACCTTTTTTCTAGTAACTGACCCTAAACTTTACTTGATCTGATCTCACTTATTGTATACGACTAAGTCTTTCCTTTACTGCACTACTATCTATTTACTCCGATACTTTACCTTAACTTCCTATATAACAACTAGTTGCACAGCCATTTTATCCTATTAGAAACTTTTATTATATAGTTACAATTAAAATATATACTTTTGTCACAAGTTATAATTGTCTGATGAAAAAGGACATACACGATTAGGCAAGGTACTTCGGTGCTTTGCCTTTTTTTGTTTCACTAGGTTGTCGTTTCCTACGACGACCTAGTTTTCACACCTCTCGCTATTTACAACACATTCACCTCTGGCACTATTTCTACACCAAACTTTTCTTTGACAGAAGCCGCAATATCCTGTGCTAGCTGCCAGACTTCCGCGCCCGTCGCGTCTCCGTAGTTGACTAGTACTAGTGCTTGTTTCTCATACGCGCCTGTATTGCCGACACGTTTGCCTTTCCAGCCACATTGTTCGATGAGCCAACCTGCGGGTACTTTGACTTTTCCGTTGGGCAGCGGATAGTGAACGATTTTGGGAAAGCGAACTTGAAGTTCCTCAAATTGAGCTTTCGGTAGCTCTGGATTTTTGAAAAAACTACCAGAGTTGCCGAGTACTTTTGGATCAGGTAGTTTGCTTTTCCGAATAGCTACTACAGCATCGCTCACCTGCTGAATGTTTGGCTGTGTGACACCTAGTTCATGTAGTGTATTGGTAATAGCTCCATACGACACATTGACGTTTGCTTTCTTCTGCAATCGAAAATAAACAGTGACAATTGCATATTGCCCTTTTAGTTCTCTTTTGAAAATACTATCACGATACCCAAATTGACAGTCTTCTGCTTCAAAAACTTTCAAGTCGCCAGTCTTTAAATGCACTGCTTCCAATCGCTCAAACGTATCTTTCAACTCTACCCCGTACGCACCGATATTTTGGATAGGCGCAGCACCAACCGTTCCAGGAATCAAGGATAAGTTTTCGACACCGCCTAAATTTCGGCGCACACATTCTAACACAAATTCATGCCAGTTTTCTCCACCACCTACTTTTACTACAGCCGTCTCCTCATCTTCCTCAATGACTTCAACTCCTTCAATCCTATTAAGAATGACTAATTGATCGACGTCTTTTGTCAACAACATATTGCTACCGCCTCCCAGAATCAGGATGTCCCGATCAAGTGTATGTTTACGGATAAGCTGTTGGAGGTCAGACACACTTTTCGCAATAGCGAAGTAGTGTGCTTTGACCTCTAGACCGAAGGTGTTGTAAGTTTTGAGCGAATGGTTTTCTTTTATAATCATAAGTAGAGAACATCAAAATAACGATTTACACTCGCTCCAGAATAATCGAAGAAGCACCACCACCACCATTACAAATAGCTGCTAAACCAATAGTTGCCTCTTTGTGCTGCAACACATTGTTCAGGGTCGTCACAATACGCGCACCAGAAGCTCCCAAGGGATGACCTAGCGATACTGCACCACCAAATACATTGACTTTGTCGTTGTCGACTCCCAGTATTTGATTGAACGCTAAAGGCACAACTGCAAACGCTTCATTCACTTCAAAATAGTCAATATCAGATAGACTTAGTCCAGCGCGTTTCAGCGCTTTTGGTGCAGCTAAAGTAGGAGCTGTCGTAAACCATTCTGGCTCTTGTGCAGCATCGGCGAAAGCACGTAGCTTGGCAGTCGGCTTCAGTCCTAATTCTTTCATCTTTTCCTCGCTTATCAATACCAAAGCTGATGCTCCATCATTGATGGTCGAGGCATTCGCTGCGGTCACTGTGCCGTCTTTGGTAAAGGCAGGGCGTAGGTTTGGAATCTTATCAAATTTGACACGCTTGTATTCCTCGTCTTCCGTTACCACGATGGGATCTCCTTTGCGCTGTGGCACACTCACGCCTACTATTTCATCGCGCATTTGTCCACTTTCTGTCGCTGCGGTGGCTCGTTTGTAGGAGTTGATCGCGTATTCATCTTGCGTCTCTCGACTGATCTTATATTTGGTTGCTGTGTTATCTGCACTGATGCCCATGGCGGTATTTTGGTAAGCATCCATGAGTCCGTCTTTTGCTAGACCATCTATGAACTGACCATCGCCATATTTGTAGCCAAAACGAGCGTTCGGAACGTAAAAAGGAACACGCGACATATTTTCCATGCCACCTGCTACGATGATGTCAGCGTGACCTAGCATGATAGACTGCGCAGCAAACATGATGGCTTTTGCACCAGATGAGCAAACTTTGTTGACGGTTGTGCAAGGTACTTTTTGTGGAATACCAGCTCCTAATGCAGCTTGGCGTGCTGGAGCTTGTCCTAAATTGGCAGAACATACATTGCCCATGAAAACTTCTTCTACTTGGTCGGCAGTAATACCAGCTTTTTCAATTGCTCCTTTGATGGCACTCGATCCCAACTGAGTTGCAGAGATGCCAGCAAACATACCTCCGAAACTGCCTAGCGGCGTCCGGACAGCAGATAAAATATATACGTTTTTCATAATTTGGTTTGTAGACTGTATGATTTCAATAAACTAACAATGCCTATTCAAGAATACACTCAAATAGGCATTGGGTTTTTGTACGGGCAAAAATAGAATTAGAATGACAGGATTCCTATTGTTTTAGAACTTTGTAGGGGTTGACTGAACGTCCATCAGTTAGCTGCAAAATATACCAACCTTTTGGCAGGTTGTCTATATTCAGTTGATGAGTGCCACTCCATAGTTTCTGCTCTAGTTGAACTCGCCCTAACGCATCCATCAATCGAACGGTGTATGGTTCATTCGAAGTGGCTTCAAATTCCAACCAAATAGTTGATGTCGTTGGGTTAGGATATAGTTGAAAATGCTCCAAATCCAGAGCTGCTGTATTTGAGAGATTACAGTTGACTATATCAACATCAACATCTACCACCATTTCAAAGGAACTTTCGCAGCCTGTGGTGTTATCGCGCAACAGCAGAATATAGTTTCCAGAAGTAGTTGCGCACAAGCTTGGGCTGACTTCATCCATTAGGAGTTCACCTTCTAGATACCACTCTAGTGTTAAATCGTCGGTCAAGACACTTTCATCCACTAACCGCAATAGATTATCTATATTCTCGAATATAGGGATGACAGGCAGTTCGTTGACGACAATATCAACAGGCATAGCCACTACAGTACAACCACCATTTGAAGATGTATAGCTAACTGTATACTCACCACTTGTGCTGACATCCAATGTAATATCATTTGCACCTGTAATTGCTTGACCATCGCGCGACCATTGGAGATTCGTGTCGTAGGGATTTGTTTTTAAGGTAACAATTTCGCCTGCACATAGAGCAGACTCGCCAGAAACAGAAACACTAGGTGCTGCTGGAAAAGGAAAAATGAATACCGTATCGGTAGCAGTAATTGTGTCAATTGGATTGAAAATGTCTAAGGTCGCACGTACACCATCTAGCACGACTAAACTATCTTCAAACGTAAATGGAATAGCAGCACACCTATCGTCTGAGCCTTCTAAACCACCATCCTCATCATTCACTCGCAAGGTATAGCTTTCGCCTTCTATCAATGGGATATTTAAATCAAAAGTAACTGGCAACACTGGATTCTCGAAGTGCTGTGCCAGATAGATTTCTGTTCCATCAGGATCAAGAATAGAAATGTAATAGTCTGGTCGCCCAATAATATCATTGCAGTCGCCTTCCAGAATAGTAACGCCCTGCAAGCGACTTTGAGCAGTATCAATAATGGCTTCATAGCTGACGATGTACTCACCGACGCCAGTATAGTCTTGAGGAGCTGGATCTTCTTCGGTTGACGTTTTTCCATTTCCAAAATCCCAACTGTACTGAAACCCTGCTTCGCCTAAACTTGGATTGTTATTTCGGAAGTTGACGCGCGTGAAACCACAACCAATATTGTTTTCTAGACTAAACCCTTCAGTTGAACTCGTCGCTGGACCGATGTACAAATCGAGGAAAACGGAACTCTCTCTATTGATGACAAATAAGCGCGACCGAATCGTCACTTCTACGCGAAAATTACCTCTACTGGCAGGCGTGCCACAGAAACGAATACAGCCATCCGTGACGCCCTCATCGACAGCGAAAGTATCTTGGCTAGTCGTAAAACTTAAGCCTTCGGGTAAGCCACTGATGCCTAGCACGACAATTTCATTGATCGGCAAATTGGGTAGCAAGGTGGTATCCAGTTCCGTGACTGGTGTAGTCGTTCGAGGCAGCCGAAAGCTAATGTCTGCTTCATATGAACTACCTAATGCACCATCTGGCAACTCACTTAGGTAAATGGTATCTGCTGGTAATTCGGGGAGTGCGATCTCGCAATCGGAACAATTATTTTGCGCCGCCGCAAAAAGAGAGGACAGCAATAAGCAGGTAAAAAGGAAAAGTTTTCTCATGAATCTAAATTTTATGATAAGACGCTAGATAGTAGACATTAGATAGTAAACAAAGCGTCTAGCTATCTAACAACTTCTATAAAACCGATATATGGAAAACTGTGGAAAGGAAAAATTGATTAGACGGAAACTCAAAGTAATGTAGGTTTACTAAACTTTGAAAGTTTAGTAAACCTTAAATTGGTACTGCTATGGCTGTTTGCGCACCATCAAACGCTTAGTCACTTGTGTTTTTCCATTGCTGATGGAGTAGATATACAATCCATCCGCTAAGAAGCTCAAGTCTAAATCTTGCTCATTTATACCAGCTTGCAATCGCATGGAAGCATTCGTAATTTCTGCGCCTAGCATATTGAACAGGCGGTATTGATAAACACCAGATTGTGGGACGTTCACACGCAGTTTCGCATAGCTCATCACGGGATTCGGCGCGATAGTCGCTTCTATTTTTTCCTGGTAACGAACTAGTTCTACACTGGATGTCGTACAAGCAGGATCATTCGATGCGCCTAAACGTAATGCATAAGAACCTGGGAATAAATCGCCAGGTAAGGATTGTTCCAAAGAAATGGCACCAGAGTAAAACGTTCCAGTAATCGTGAGTGGATATTCACCCAACGCATTCGATGCCGAAGGAATACCTGTAATAGAGACACAACTCAAATCGCCTTGTCGAAACACACAATCCGGTGTCCCACACTCGTACGTTAAGCCATCAGGCAGCCCACCGATTGCTGTATCAGAAGACAACACAATAGAGTCGATTGGAAATGCTCCAAAGCCAGGAATATTCAAAGAATCGCCCACTGCTATGGTAAAGGTAAATTCATACTCTTTATCCACACAAGCCACTTTATCGATACCTCCTGATGGATTTTCAGCTAAGGTGTCAAAAGGCAGTGGGAAAACGCCTAGCGTATCCGCAAAAGCCTGATCTGGCACGCAAGTAGATTGCGCCCATAGCATGCTAGTGATAGAAATAAAAAGAAAAGTGTAAATTAGTTTCATAGTCACGTTTTAAATTAGTAGAAAGATAGTAGACGCTAGACAGTAGATAATAGACCATTTCAGCGATAAACGAATAGCCCAACTATCTACATCCTATTCTCATATCGTTATTTTCATAATAATAACCTTACTTTCTACCCTTTGTTTGTAATACGGTAATGGAGTCTCAAAGTTAGCCTTTTTTCAGGATTGAAT
>CAYLPW010000046.1:6562-25207 GCA_964385665.1 uncultured Saprospiraceae bacterium | reverse complement strand
CTCTATCATTTGGGTTGACTTTTCGGCGACGCTTGTACGACACCATAAAGACTGGCTCAATCCCTGAACTCGTCTGTGTCATCAAGCTCGTCGAACCTGTTGGCGCAATCGTCAGCAACGCAATGTTACGGCGACCGTACTCCACCATATCATTGTATAGCTCCTCGTCTGCTTCTCGAATGCGCTGAATCATCGGATTCGCCATCTCGCGCGTCGCGTCGTAAATCGGGAAAGCACCACGATCTTTGGCTAGATTAACAGAAGAACGATAGGCATTCAAGGCTAGTGTTTGATGTACTTTCACGGAGAAGTCGATACCTTCATCGCTGCCATATTGTAAGTTCATCGCTGCCAACATATCGCCTTCTGCGGTGATACCGACACCTGTCCGACGACCATTGACACAGGCTTTGCGAATTTTCTCCCACAAGCGACGCTCTACCGCGCGAATATTGTCTGCCTCTGGGTCTTTGCTGACTTTGTCTAATATCAGGTCAATCTTCTCCACCTCTAGATCAATGATGTCGTCCATGATGCGTTGTGCGTATTGCACGTGCTGACTGAATTTTCCATAATCAAAAGTAGCTTTATCCGTATAAGGGTCTGATACATAGCTATATAGATTAATAGCCAACAAGCGGCATGAATCATATTTTGAAAGTGGGATCTCGCCGCACGGGTTCGTCGAAACCGTCTCATACCCCAGATCTGCATAGCAATCTGGCACCGCTTCTCGCTTCACTGTATCCCAAAACAGCACACCTGGTTCTGCTGATTTCCAGGCATTATAGATGATCTTATTCCATAAGCGATTCGCGTCTGTTTCTTTGCGAACGCGTGGCTCTTTGGCATCAATCGGGAACTGCTGCACATAGGTTTCGTTCTTCATCGCTGCTTTCATGAAAGCGTCGTCGATTTTGACCGAAATATTCGCACCAGTCACCTTTCCTGCTTCTAGTTTCGCGTCGATAAAGTCCTCTGCATCAGGGTGTTTGCTAGAAATAGTCAACATCAATGCACCACGGCGACCGTCTTGTGCCACTTCACGTGTACAATTCGAGTAGCGTTCCATGAAGGGTACGATACCAGTAGACGAAAGCGCACTATTCATGACAGGACTTCCTTTTGGACGGATGTGAGAAAGGTCATGCCCTACTCCACCACGACGCTTCATCAATTGTGCCTGCTCTTCATCTAATCGGATAATACCAGCATAAGAATCGGCTTGATTTCCAATCACGAAGCAGTTCGACAAAGAGGAGATTTGATAGCGATTGCCGATACCTGCCATGGGGCTACCCTGTGGTACGATATATTTGAAATCTTTTAATAGTTTATAGATTTCCTTTTCGGTCATCGGGTTCATATACTTCTTCTCGACCCGTGCGATTTCTTTGGCGATACGGCGGTGCATATCATCGGGTGTACGCTCGTATATATTACCTTGTGAGTCTTTCAGGGCATATTTGTTAACCCAAACGTTGGCAGCGAGTTCATCGCCTTTGAAGTAGTCAATAGAAGCCTCTAGTGCTTCTTGAAACGTATAGGTCTGCGTTTTCTGGTCGCTTCTTTGCTCCACTACGCCGTTCTGTACATCTTGCGAAATCAAATCCATGATTCGGTACGGTTTTAGTTATGATTCAATATAGATAGAGTAATAGATGGAAGGCATCTGTATAGCTAGTATATAGATGGCATCTATGACTTTTGTATTTAATTTAAGACAGGAAAGAGACCAATAAATGGCTCGATATGGTTGTCAGTTTTCTCCTGTATGTATTTCAAGCTAAATTAGGACGAAAAACGAGCAAACCCTAGCCAAAGTTATCCACATTTTGTGTATAACATTCACAAATATCTGATTATCAGCAAATTAATTTGTTAGTTTTATTTTCAACAATGTTGATAAGTGACTGTGGAAAAATAATTCGATACTTTTTGAACAAGTCTTATTTGCCAAAAAACACCTATTTTCCTATGCCTTTCCACCTTTTTGACACTTATATCGTAGTTCCCAAAGCACTAGTCGCAATTTTATTGATCTTTTACCGAAATTAAGAAAAACGGTATACCTTTGCCGCATGCAATTGACCGCCGCAACAATTTCCCGTATGTTAAATGGAACGGTACACGGCAATCCAGAAGTGACCGTTTCTGAACCTAGCAAGATTGAAGAAGGCAAGGAGGGCAGTATTTCATTTCTCGCTAATCCAAAGTATGAGAAATATATTTACGAGACTCAGGCTTCCATCGTGCTAGTCGATCGTTCTTTTGAACCAAAAGCGGAGCTGGATTGCACGCTTATTCGAGTAACAGATGTCTATAACGCTATGGCACAATTACTGGATTGGTATCAGAACGGACGTTCTCATTACTTCGAAGGTATTTCTACACAAGCTACTATTCCTACTTCTGCTACCATTGGTAACGGTACTTCGATCGGTGCGTTCACCTATGTAGCAACAGAGGTACAAATCGGAGCAAATTGCTATATACATCCTCAAGTCTTCATCGGCAAGGGCGTAAAAATTGGAGATGATGTGACTGTATATTCTGGTGTACGTATTTATCATGACTGTGTGATTGGTGACAACTGCACTATTCACGCGAATACGGTTATCGGTGCTGATGGGTTTGGGTTTGCGCCTCAAAGTGATGGTAGCTATCGAAAGATGGCGCAAATCGGAAATGTTGTTTTGGAAGAGCAAATAGAGATTGGCGCGAATAGTTCCATTGACCGAGCAACAATGGGTTCTACTGTTATTCGGAAAGGTGTAAAGATCGACAATCTGGTTCAAATTGGTCATAATGTTGAGGTAGGAGAATACACTGTTATTGCAGCGCAGACTGGCGTAGCGGGTAGTACCAAAATTGGTAAATATTGCATGATCGGTGGGCAAGTGGGATTTGCGGGTCATTTGACAATTGCAGATGGCACGAAAATTCAAGCGCAAAGTGGCATTGCTAGTTCTGTCGAACAAGAAAATACAGCTTTGTTTGGTTATCCCGCTATTGAGTACAACAAATACATCAAGTCGTATGCTGTATTTAAAATGCTCCCTCAACTATATAAAAAGATAAATCAATTGGAAAAGACACTGAAGCGACTCCTTAAAGATTGAGATTTGACTGACTTAATTTGAAATGACCATTCTAAGATCATTTAGTTGCTTGCTCACCCTTCTTAGTTTTATTCACCATAAACACTTGATATTCCCTCTCATATGAAACAACGTACCCTTCAACAATCTGTTACCCTTTCTGGTGTTGGACTTCATACTGGCGAATTTGCTAACCTTACTATTCAGCCAGCTACGGCCAATCAGGGCATCATTTTCCAACGCATCGATTTAGAAGATCAACCTAAAATAAAAGCAGATGTCAATCGCGTCGTTTCTACGAATCGGTCTACCGTACTGGGTCGTGCAGACGCGATAGTGGGTACAGTGGAACATCTACTGTCTGCACTTTCAGGCTTGAGTATTGACAATGCTTTGATCGAAATTGATGCGCCAGAAGTACCTATCCTAGATGGCAGCGCAGCTCCTTTTGTCGAGGCAATTTTAAAAGCGGGAATAGAAGAACTGACTGCAGATAGGGAGTACTTTGTGGTGGAAGAACCGATCTCCTATCGAGATGAAGAGAGTGGAGCAGAGCTGTTGGCCATCCCTTCGGATCGGTTTCAGGTGACGACGATGGTTGACTTCAATTCTAAAATATTAGGTCAACAATATGCCTATTTGGAGAACATAGAAGAGTACGCCGAACGCATTTCGCCGTGCCGCACCTTTGTGTTTCTACACGAATTAGAATACTTGCTTTCGCAAAACTTAATTAAAGGCGGCGATCTAGATAATGCGATCGTCATTGCTGATGGGGAAGTCAACCAACAACAGTTAGATGACTTAGCTAAAAAACTGGGTAAGCCTAGTATTAAGGTAGACAAACAGGGTGTGCTGAACACGGTCGATCTAAAGTTTCAGAATGAAGTAGCGCGGCACAAGCTGCTGGACGTCATGGGAGATTTGTGTTTGGTTGGCATTCCAATTCAAGGGCGAATCGTTGCGACAAAGCCTGGTCATACTGCAAACGTCGCTTTTGCTAAAGTGCTGAAAAAGATACATTTGGAACAAGTAAAACTGAAAGGACGTCCAAAGTACGATCCAAACAAAGAACCCTTATATGATGTGGCAGCTATTCAAAAACTCCTCCCTCATCGTCACCCTTTCTTGCTAGTAGACAAGATCATTGAGTTGACGGAGGATACTGTTGTCGGTGTCAAAAATATCTCTTTTGATGAGTACTTCTTCAGAGGACATTTTCCTGGCAATCCAGTTTTTCCTGGGGTGCTACAGATCGAAGCATTGGCGCAAGCAGGTGGTATCTTAGCCTTGTCCAAACAGGAAGATACAGAAGGTTGGGACACTTATTTTGTCAAAATAGATAAAGTCAAATTTAAACAAAAAGTACTGCCAGGCGATACACTTATTTTGAAGATGCAACTAATGGCACCTATCCGAAGAGGTATTGTCCAAATGCAAGCCACTGCTTATGTGGGTAACAAACTGGTTTCCGAAGGCGAATTGACTGCTCAAATCGTCAAACGTAATTAGATGCATAACTGACAAATTCTCCAAGTAGAAAATTATATTTGCCCTTTTTTACACTCTTGAACGCACGACGCACGCCCCTCCTTTTCTCAAAATAACAGTAGTCATGAGTCAACAATCACTAGCATACATTCATCCACGTGCTCAAATTGGTCAAAACGTTCAAATCGCGCCTTTCGCGGTCATCGAAGAGGATGTGGTGATTGGTGATAACTGTTTTATTGGCGCACATACCACGATTATGAACGGCACTCGTTTGGGTGAAGGGTCAAGCGTTTTTCCTGGTGCAGTGCTGGGAGCAGCCCCCCAAGATTTGAAGTTCGCAGAAGAACAAACCTTATTGGAAGTAGGTAAAAACGTCACAATTAGAGAGTATTGTACACTCAATAGAGGTACCGTCGAAAATGGCAGTACTGTGGTAGGTGACAATTGTCTGCTAATGGCGTATGTTCATGTAGCGCACGACTGCGTGATTGAACCTGGCTGCATTATCGCCAATAGCGTCAATCTAGCTGGACATATTCATATAGGTGCCAATGCACGTATAGGTGGGAATGTCGCTGTTCATCAGTTCGTCAATATTGGAAAACATTGCTTTCTGGCAGGTGGTGCGCTGGTACGCAAAAGTGTTCCACCATTCATTAAAGCTGCACGCGAACCCCTTTCTTATGCTGGCGTTAACTCCATCGGACTGCGACGTAGTGGATTTAGTAACGAGCAAGTCCATAATATCCAAGACGTCTATAGAGTGCTGTACGTCAAACGAGGTTTCAATACACGCGATGCAGTACAATATATAGAGTCTGAACTTCCACAAACGCCTGAACGTGATTCTATACTGACCTTCATCAAAGAAGCTGATCGAGGAATCATTCGAGGTTTTCGACAGTTGAATTCTAATTATAGTGAGAATTGAGAGGCGAGATCGCTTCGCTCTGAGAGGTGATGTATTAGACTAGTGTGCTAATAAACTTCAATTTTTTTCCCTTACTCCTCTGGTATGAAAAAGGACTGACAACTATCTCGTCATCAATCCTTTCGTGTGTTTAGTTCACCCCTCAACTTACTTCTTCAAGAAATCTAACAATACTTTATTCAACTCCTCTCGGTGTGTATAATTCAATCCGTGCGGTGCTCCTTCTATAACGTGATACTGATTGTTTGGAATGAGCTTAGCTGCCTGATCGCCTGCCGTTTCTATCGGGACTATTTGGTCGGCATCGCCATGTACGATTAATGTCGGCACAGTTACATTTTTGCACTCCTCTCGAAAGTCTGTACCTGCCCAAGCTTTTGCCGTTTCCACAGTAGCGCGAGGGGAAGCAAAAGAAGCAACGGTTTTCGTATAATTTAGGTGCGCGTCGCTGACCTCTATCTTATTGGCATTGTAAAAGTTACTAGCAAACTCGTTTAGGAAGGTCGCTCTATCATTTTTGACCATTTCTAGAGTCTGATCTAGTTCTTTTTGAGGCACACCATCTGGATTGTCTTCCTTTTGAGCCACCAACGGAACAATAGATGAAATCAAGACGGCTTTTGCGATTCGGTCATCACCATACTCAGTCATATATCGGACGACTTCTCCTCCACCCATCGAGAATCCAACGATGACGCAGTCTTGCAAATCGAGTTCTAGAATGAGTGCTCGTAAGTCACTGGCTAAAGTGGTGTAGTCATAGTTTTCGTAAGGTAGTGAGGACGTACCAAACCCACGTCGGTCGTAGGCGATGGCGCGAAAACCAGCATCGGCTAGGACTTGCATTTGAGGCTCCCATGCGCGATGTGAAAGTGGCCATCCGTGTATTAATAGCACAGGTTGTCCACTACCATATTCTTGAAAAAATAGTTGTACGTTTTCTTCGTGTTGTACTTCGTCTAAAGAAATGAATGCCATAAAAGGTGTAGTTTATTTGTTTGGTTAGAAAAATACTGACTAAAAATTTAAGGGAGATTCTTCTGATCTCTGCTATCATTGAAAGGCACAACTTTGTCTGAATGTTCGCTACTCTATCGGGTATGCAAACAAATACTCTCATTCTGCTTTTATAGGAGCGTACTATTTTTTTTGATTAAAATTCAATAAGAAATGAAGAACTATTTATTCCTGTTCCTCACCGTGTCATTCTTATCCGCTTGTGACAGTGCGCCACAAGAAGGACGAGCTGAAGATGCCGAAGTTCCATACGAAAACGAGGACGAACGATCTGATGGTGACATACAGTTGGCACACGACAAAATTATGGACATCTCAGTTTTGGATGTTTACTCGAGTTCCTACGTGGAAAATTTAGACAAGGAAGGGCGTCTTGAAAAAGGAGAACTCAACAATGCCGAAGGCACATTCAACGTCTATTATATATCCAATGAATCTGGTGAGCGATTGGGTTATGTCATGGAAGATAATGAAGCAACTGGGGAAGCAGGCGACCTGTATGTTACGTCATCCGATTTGGAGTCACAACACGGTCTACGTGTCGGTGATACGTATGCTGATATGCTAGAACGAGTGGAAGAACCAATAAAAGCATTTGGCTCAGAAATAGAAAGCCAAACGACCATTACTATTGACCAAACGATGTATGAGTTGGATGTACCGAACAACACTTATGAAGTGGATGAAAATACGATTCCAAAGGAGACGAAGATTAAAGGCTTTATGATTAAGCGTAGTCAGTTGAACACGCAAGAAGGTCGTTCGTACTAATCCTTTATCAAATTTTTCTCATAAATAGTCATTTTGGCAACTGCTAAAATGACTATTCTTTTTTGCTTTAGATAGAAGTTGAATCTTCACCTTCCGCCAGCTTTTGCTCATCTTCGATGTGTCGTTTTTCTGGCTCAACGGCTTGCTGCTCTTGATTGAAAAAGCTACGCTGGAAAAGTAATAAGTTAATCACCCCTAACGTAATGGCCGAGTCGGCAATGTTAAAGACTGGACGGAAAAATTCAAAGCGATTTCCTCCTAAAAAAGGAACCCACTCTGGGTATTGCGCATTCGTAATCAATGGAAAATAGAGCATGTCGACGACGCTGCCCATCAAAAATGGCGCATAACCTTCAAAATTGAGTTCCGCCAAGTGTGCGTAAGGCATCCAACGCCCAATCTCACTATCAAAATGCAATCCTCTGTCGAATATCAATCCATAAAAAGCACTGTCTAAAATATTGCCCAATGCGCCTGCTAAAATCAACGCGAAGCTCATGAGTAATCCTCTGCTGGCTTTCGCTTGTACTAATAAATTAAGGTAGTAGATCAGTGCGCCTACTGCTACCACTCGAAACAGACTAAGGATCAACTTACCAGTCTGTCCACCAAATTCAATACCGAACGCCATGCCTGGATTCTCCACAAAGTGAATCTTCGCCCAGCTCAAACCCATCAAGTCAAAAGACGACCCGTAATCCATATTCGTCTTCACCCAAATCTTAAGTGCTTGATCGATGAAGATAACAAGTGCGACGACTAGAATGACTAATGTTGAGCGTTTCAATGCGATTCTTAGTTTTTGAATATAAAAAGTATGTACCACCAACAAACGCCAGATTCCAAAGGTTTAGTCAGTGCAGGGGGAAAAGCTCGACAAAGCTAACAGAAATCAGGATGAGCGAACTATCTTTGCGCTTTTTTGTACGGAAACGCTCTATTTTTGCGTTTTGACGCGGTCGGGATCAGTTTGAGTTCAATAATAAGTTTACATTTTCGAGTGTCCAGTTTTGCTGGAAGCGAACAATATAAATTTGATTAGTTCACGTTGAGGTCGACGTTTTTATTTTCTAAACCACGAATAACGTAATGAAGTACATTTCAATTCTATTTTTAATGACCATTTTGGTGTTTAGTCACCAAACTATTTTTGCACAATCCAATATGAGTAATACAGATTCGATTAGTTATAGCGTAGGCGTCATGCTGGCTAGTAATTTAAAACAACAAGGACTCGATCAAGTCGATTTAGACATCGTGATGGCAGGTCTCAAAGAAACTTTAAGCGGTGAAGGAAAAGTCGATCAGCAGGAAGCCGGACAAGTGCTAAAACAGTATTTGACAGAACGCCAAGCAGTGCAACTGAAAGAAAACGCGGCAAAAGGCAAAGAATTTTTAGCCGAAAATGCGACAAAAGAAGGTGTTACGACTCTAGAAAGTGGCTTACAATATAAGGTACTTAAAGAGGGCGAGGGTACTATCCCAACGGCTTCTGATCGCGTACAAGTTCACTATCATGGCACATTGATTGATGGCACTGTTTTCGATAGTTCGGTAGAGCGTGGCGATCCAGCTACTTTTGGGGTCACACAAGTCATTCAAGGTTGGGTAGAAGCCCTTCAGTTGATGCCTGTCGGCTCGAAATGGCGTTTGTTCATCCCGTCTGAACTAGCTTATGGCGACCGTGGAGCTGGTGGATTGATCGGTCCAAATTCTGCCTTAATTTTCGATGTAGAATTACTAGATATTAAGTAAGATCCCAATAACTATTGGAGAGACAGCGAGAATTTGAGAAAGTGAGTGCATAGTGTTTTTACTTTCTCAAATTCTCATCTTTTCACTCTCTCAAACTCTCCTAGAATATGCGTGTCAAAATCGTCAACAAATCCAATAATCCGCTGCCGAGCTACAAAACCATCGGCAGTGCAGGTATGGATGTACATGCGTTCATCGACGAGCCAATTACACTAGACTCTTTAGAACGATGTCTAGTACCGACTGGCTTATATATGGAGTTACCGCTGGGGTATGAAGCGCAAATCCGTCCGCGTAGTGGAATGGCGATCAAAAAAGGACTGTCTATGCCGAACACACCTGGCACGATTGACAGCGACTATCGCGGCGAATTGAAAGTACCAATCATTAATCTTTCTAAAGACACACAAACCATTACTTCTGGCGAACGCATCGCTCAAATGGTGATCGCTAAACATGAAACGGTGAAGTGGGAAGTAGTTGAGCAGCTGGAAGACAGTGAGCGTGGTAGTGGTGGTTTTGGAAGTACTGGAAGTAAGTGAAGATATGAGATTATGAGTAGTGATCCCGAAAGCTTTCGGGATGAGACAGTCTGTCAATATTTCTAAAAACTAGCGCATTATGCACGGGGCAGGTCTATCTTCAAGTCTGTCTGTTATCTATTTGTTCTCTTCTAGCCGATTACCAAATCTTTCAACGCTATCAGTTTATGAGTAACGCTACCCTTCACATCCTGAAAATAGGTGGTGCTGTTTTAGACCACACGGCATCTTTTCAAGCAGTCCTCCATGAGTTTGCTAAGTGGTCGTCTCCCAAAATGTTAGTGCATGGCGGTGGTGGCAGAGCCAGTGAATTACTACAACAACTAAACATTTCTCCTACCATGCACGAGGGTCGTCGCATCACCGATGAGGAGACATTGGAAGTAGTGACCATGGTTTATGCTGGGCTGTTGAATAAAAAAGTAGTGAGTCAATTGCAAGCCCTTGACTGCAATGCGCTAGGATTGTCTGGGGCAGATGTAGACAGTATTCGCGCTCACAAGCGAATCGTACAGGAGGTGGATTACGGTTGGGCAGGTGATATTGATGCTGTTAATACGCCTATTCTAGCAGCACTTTTGGCACTAACTATTGTACCCGTCTTTTGTGCCATCACGCACGACGGCAACGGACAACTACTCAACACCAACGCAGATACCATCGCAGCGAGTTTAGGAGCTGCTTTTGCCGATCATTATGACGTGGAACTGCATTACTGTTTTGATCGCGCAGGCGTGTTGTTGGATGCCAATGATAACGATTCTATCATTCCAGAGCTGACGCAATCTTTGTACGAAAACTATAAAACTAGCGGCATCATCGCTGGCGGAATGTTGCCAAAATTGAGTAATGCGTTTGCTTCTTTAGCGCAAGGTGTGCGAGTAGTGCATTTGAGCGGAGCTTACAATTTGGGGCAAGGAACAGTGGTGAAAACTTAGATTCAAAAAGATGGGTCGAGTAGAAGCAGCTGGCAATTTGAGGTCGTGCGGTTTACTACAGATAATCGGATGGGGAATTACTCTTTTTCCTAATCCCGTCAATGCTCAAGTCAATATACTTATTCAAATGTAGACATCAGATGTTGAGGTTCATATTCTAAATGCATAGGGACAACTTATTCACGCTTTTCAAACCAATCTCTATTCAGCACTCTCTCTATTTCGATACCAGTATTCTACCAGCTGATTTGTACTCGGTAGAAGCTCAGACAAGTGAAAGTTACCGATATGCTCAACAGCTGGCGGTTGTTAGAGAGTAAAAGGTGTGAGCATGACGAGTTGCTGTTCCAATAACTTGCTCGGAGGATCGGAAGCTTTTGGAAAAAAAAATGATGACTGGACAATAGGTGGCTGTTGTCCATTTGTCGTTTTTACGCTTATTCAACTGATTGTGTTTTATAGTTGTAGAGTATCAATCATTCTTCTTCTAATCAAAAAGAACAGACATAGTCTATACAATCACTTTTCACCTCTCTCCGTTCTCACCCCTCAAATCTCCGCAGGTCGCTCCGCCGCCCAATACGTCGAACTTGGAATGGACAAACCTTGATGATGCATCTCGCCCATTGTATTCACAATGCCAGGTCGAGTGATGTTGGGTAGTAACTGCACATCGTAAATTTCTTCGACGCTGGCTAAGTAGCGCAAATAAGCAACGCGACTGCCCGTCGGAATATGAATAACATCAATGCCAGCCTCGTTGGCTAATTTTGCAATGTCTAGGTGCTTGAAAGTGGAAGAATTTTGGCGCAGTTTGGATAGACCCACAAATAGGTAATCGCCGATGCGTGCCATACCGCGTACAAATCCTTTTAGATTGATAAGGCTACCAAATGTTCCCTTTTCAGGATCGGCGACGACGACATCACCAGTCGCAGAAGTGAGCATAAATAATTTGCCGTCGTAGAGTCGGGGCGAGTGCGGCATCGGGATATTCGGGATTACAATTTCATTGCTTTTGACATCCATGACGACACCACCTTTCACGATATTTTCGCGCCAACTTTGTAGACTATTGCCTGTACCCAGTGCAGTGACGTATTTTGGTTGTCCATTTTCCATCGCCAGACCATTCAAGTGACAGCGATCTTCGGAAGCTAATTCGGTGACGAAATGCGGTTGCCACTTCGGCGTAAAGCTATATTCTTCGTCAATCAAACAAAGGCAAGAAAAAGAGGTGTTCACGCCCCACAATCCATCCGCTCCCCAATCAATATCATGAATATCGACGCCGCCTGTGTAATAGGTGGCACGTGGCATGAACAGCGCATCGTACTTGCCTGGACTTTTTGGATAATTCGGTGCCATGCGCGAATCGTTTTTCAAAACAATCAACTCACTCTTGGTGGCGACGGCTAATTTATTGTTATGTAGGGCAAGTCCCATCGCCTTCACAAAAGTACGGGGCAGTTGCACGAGTTCGTTTTCATCTTTTGCAGAGATAAATACTAGCTTTCCAGCTTGATAGGTTGTTAAAGCTATGGTACAATTGAGCTGTAGCAGTAATTCTGGTAGATTAGGCGAAAATTGGCAACTAAATGGAGCTGCTGGTGTACTTGAGCGCATATCAAATTCTAAGTTTAACGATTGAGACGAAGGTACATATTATTGCAAGAGAAATGCAGTACACAAACAGACAGATTGCACTACATTTTGTGTTCTTTTGTATTTCAATTATCACCTATTCTGAACTATGAATACGTACTTAATCATTGGTGGCAACCTTGACAATCGAGAACAACAACTCCAAATCGCAAAGGACTGGATTCAAGAAAAAGTGGGTCAAATCATTACAGCATCTAGTGTTTACGAAACAGCTGCTTGGGGCGTTACCGATCAGCCAGATTTTTTGAACCAAGTGTTGTTAGTGGAAACCAATTTGTCCCCCATCAAACTATTAGATGCCATTCAGTGGATTGAAACAGAGATGGGACGGGTACGACTACGCCATTGGGGAGAGCGGATTATGGACATTGACATTTTGTTTTATGAAGATCAAATCATTGACGAACCGCGACTGCAAGTGCCGCATCCTGGCATTCCTGACCGCAACTTTGTATTAGCCCCTTTAGCAGAGATTGCGCCCAACTTTATCCACCCAATCTTTCAAAAGAGCATCGAATCCCTATCTTTGGCGTGTACTGATTTATTGGACGCAAGCAAGAGATGAAGCATAAATACATCGCAATCGAAGGGAATATAGGCGCAGGAAAAACGACGCTTTGCAATATGTTGGCGAAGGAGTGGAATTGCTCCAAAATTTTGGAACAGTTTACGGACAATCCCTTTTTGCCTCATTTTTACAGCCAGCCAGAACGCTATGGCTTTCCAGTCGAATTGTTTTTCATGACCGAGCGACACAAACAACTGCAAGAGTTCTTCGCCAAACCCAACTTATTCAAAACCTGCACCGTTGCTGATTACTTTTTTGTCAAAACCTTACTGTTTGCACAACATACCTTACAAGATGAAGAGTATCGCTTGTTTCAACGACTTTACAATATCCTAACCGCTTCCTTTCCACAACCTGACCTGATCGTCTACTTACATCGTTCCGTACCAGATTTGCAGCGTAATATTCGACATCGAGGACGCGACTATGAGCAAAACATTGCCGATGAGTACTTACATACAGTTCAAACGTCTTACCTCAACTATCTGAAAGCACTGACTGACGTTCCAGTTCTACTATTGTATGTAGATGGTGTCCGATTTTGGGAAGACGAAACAGCCTATCAAAAAATAGTAGATTGCATTTCTGAAAGCTATTCGCCCAGAGTGTATCACCTCAATCTTTTCTGAGTTCATGATCCATGATCTATGACCCATGATCTAACCATTGTCGATAAAGCCAGGATAAGTCGTCATCCCGCCGTCGATAAATAAGCTCGTTCCTGTGATATAATCTGATGCATCGCTTGCCAACCAAACGGCTGCTTTCCCGATTTCTTCTACCTCTCCTATCCGACCGTACGGGATCAGTTTCAACAGGTTTTCATTCTTCTTCTCGTCACTCCAAACGCTTTTGTTAATGTCGGTTTTGATTGCTCCTGGCGCGATGCTATTGACGCGTATTTTGTGTTTACCGTAGCCTTGTGCGAGCGATTGCATTAGCATATCCAATCCGCCTTTGGAAGCGGCATAGTTGGCGTGTCCCGACCAGGGAATGGCTTCATGTACCGAACTCATAAAGATAACTTTTCCTACTGCTTTCGAGATGTCTTGTCGCTCACCACGTCGTAAAAATTCTTGTATCGCAGCGCGCGTACAATAAAACAGTCCAGTCAGGTTGACGTCGATGACTTTCTGCCACTGTTCGCTGGTCATTTCGTGAAATGGCGCATCCTGTTGAATCCCCGCATTGGCGACTAGGATATCTATTGTTCCAAAATGACGAATAGCTTCGGCAAACATTTCTTCGACTTGCTCTTCGTTGCTCACGTCTGCTTGAAACGTTAGCGTAGTTCCTGCTTGCTTGATTTGCTGAATGGTATCGACCGTCGATTGTGCCCCTTGTTCATCGCTGTGGTAATTAATGACGACATTAGCACCTGCCTCCGCCATAGCAATCGCAATCGCTTGACCGATACCTGAACTAGCTCCAGTAACTACACAGGTTTGATGTTTCAATGGTTGTTCTTGCATAAATATGGATTCAGTTTGTATAGAGAACTATCCACTCATTTAGGAGTTCATTTTTATCCATTAACGTCTTCAAAATCGAACACTGGAATAGAATTTTGCTTCTATTGCAAAAGGAGGATGAGGTAGTGAATGGGCTGCTAACTATTAAACCAATCATTCGAATCTATCTCCTACTATTACTTAAATCATTGACAATCAGTTCGGAAACAATTGATCGTCAATATTAAATAAATCAATTATGGTCACCATACCACCGTCGTCTAGCGAAACACTTTCCCAAGCTATGAATAGATTGAGAGAGGATGGATTTAAAGCTAATCTTCAATTTGAAGAAGGCAAAATGGTTAACAAAGACAACGACAAAAGCTACCATGCAGAGGAGTTAACCATCATTGGTTTTGAACGTTTTGAGGGAGCTACAAACCCTGCTGACAATAGCATCCTATATGCTATAGAAGCGCACGATGGCACAAAAGGTAGTTATGTTTCTGCTTATGGTGTTTACGATGAAAATGATGCTGCTGATTTTATCCGAAAAGTAAGTATGCTAGAAGGTGATGAGCGCATAGAAGGTCAAAAAGAAGTAGAAGACTAATCTCTTTTTCTTGATAGAAAGAATAGCCTCTAGAACATCTTATTAATCGAATAAAAAGAAGCGAATAAATTATGACAACCGATCAGGCAATCGCCCATGACGTAAAAGAAGCAAATACCAATTACCCCATTCTTCAACTGTTAAAAGACCGATGGAGTCCACGCGTATTTACGGAGACCGAACCCACGGAACAAGAGCTGAGACAACTCTTCGAGGCAGCTCGGTGGTCCGCTAGTTCTTACAATCAGCAACCTTGGCGATTCATAGTGGCGCGAAAAGGCTCGGATACCTACCAGAAGATATATGACTTATTATCTGACTTTAACCAGTCTTGGGTGGATAGTCCAGTATTAGTTTTATGTGCTTACAAAAAGACATTTGATAACGGCAAAGAGAATTTTCACGCCTTACACGACCTTGGTTTGTGCATTGGTAACTTGAGCATTCAGGCACAAAGCATGGGCATCGCACTGCATCAGATGGCAGGTGTTGACTTTGAGAAAGCAAAAGAGGTTTTTGAGATTCCTGATGATTACCACGTGGCTACCTCTATTTCTATTGGCTTTTATGGTGGTAATCCAGAAGATCTCAAAGATGACTTAGAGAAACAGGAGCGACAAGCACGTGAACGAAAACCACAGGCTGAGTTTGTATTTGCGAATGAATGGGGCAAGAGTTTTTGAGGGCTGAGAAAGCGTAAAGCACAATAATTTTTCAATAAATAAAAAGATATAAATAATGATTACTTTAAGAAAAATGAGCGGATTGCTCTATTTGGCAATTCTGGCATTTGTTTTCACAGGTTGTAATCAAAAAACAACACAAGGTGCGATTATTGGTGCCACTGGTGGTGGAGCAGCAGGTGGACTGATCGGTAAAGAGAAAGGAAAAACAGCTGTCGGCTTCATCGTTGGTGCAGTGGTTGGAGGGGCAGCGGGTGCACTCATTGGCAACTACATGGACAAGCAAGCTGAGGAGATAGAAAACGAAATGGAAGGTGTAGAAGTAGAGCGAGTAGGTGAAGGCATCTTGCTGACATTTGACTCTGGTTTATTATTCGGCTTTGACTCAGCAGAATTGAATGCCGAAACAAAATCAAACTTACGTGAGCTAGCAGGAACGCTTAAAGAATACGATGAAACGAATCTATTGATCGAAGGACATACGGATAGCAAAGGTGCAGATACTTACAACCAGTCTTTGTCTGAACAAAGAGCTAAAGCAGTATCTGATTATTTAAAATTACAGGGTGTGAGCGGTAATCGTTTGGTGACGAAAGGCTATGGTGAAGACCAACCTGTGGCGGACAACGACTCGGAAATGGGACGTCAAAAGAACAGACGTGTGGAAGTAGCGATTATTGCGAACGAAGATTTAAGAGAAAAGGCAGAACGCGGTGATCTGGACGGTAAATAAAGAGAATTTCGAGAAGTGAGATTCATACCAAAAGCGTACGATTTTAATCGTACGTCCTATCCCCCCATTATCAATTCAACCGATTATTTTAACCATAATTAATTACAAATGAAACAATTCTTAGTAAGTATAGGACTAGTATTTGGACTAGTCAGCACAACAGTTGCACAAGTAACGATCAACCCAAAAGTAGGTGTCAATTTTTATGACATCAGTGATACAGATGGTGATTTTTCGACCGATGGTAAAACTGGTTTCCATGGTGGTGTGGATGTACGAATAGGTGATAAAATATTCATTCAGCCAGGACTACATTACTATGCACTATCTGCCGATTTTCAGAATGATGGCTTAATTGACCGAATCGAAGACGATGTACGTTTGCAGAACATACGGGTGCCAGTCATGTTGGGTACGTCATTTTTGCAAACTGACCAGTTTAAACTGCGTGCCAATGTTGGATTAGTTGGACTATTTCCGTTAGCGACAAATGATAATCTGATTTTTGATGCAGATGACTATCGCAATGTCAATTTCGGAGCAGCCGTAGGTGCAGGTATGGATTTGGGTCGCCTGACTTTGGACATAGTATATGATTTTGGACTGAGTGATACCTTTGAAGAAAGTTCCAACTTTAGCGGTAGAGGCAACATATTGAGCCTATCCGTTGGTATCGCACTTTAATAAAAATACACCGTTGTAGTAACGCTCCCAAAGACTCGAACAACTAACAAATGTGGATTTGTAATAGATCTGCTGATTCTGTATCAGTGGGTCTATTTTTGTTTTTAGATTCTGAATTCATCTACCTTTACTATGGTTTGTGTATAGATAGGACGTTCCCGCAAACATCTAAACCAGTTTTATCCTAACAGGTGGAAAGCATTCTTTGAACTCTCGAATGTTCCATTCTCTCCCATACTCTAAAGCAATTTCCACGAATTTCCAAAATAAAAAATGGATAGCCAAGCTGCTGCTCAACTATCCAATTGTTATATAATTCTGTGAATTTGTGCTATTAAAGATGAGATAGGCTCAACATATCACAGTGAAAGCAAGCTCACGATCTCGTTACTTTCCTAATGCTTCCGCCATCTTCGCACCAATTGTAGCTGGAGATTGTACGACATGAATACCACACTCTTCCATAATCTTCATCTTCGCTGCTGCTGTGTCATCTTTACCACCGATGATCGCGCCAGCGTGTCCCATTTTACGACCTTTGGGGGCAGTTTGTCCAGCGATGAAGCCAACGACTGGCTTTGTTCCATTTTCTTTGATCCAATGTGCTGCTTCTGCCTCCATCGTCCCTCCTATCTCACCAATCATGATGATACCTTCCGTTTCTGGATCGTTCATCAAGAGTTCAACAGCTTCTTTCGTCGTGGTTCCGATAATTGGATCACCGCCGATACCGATACAGGTAGATTGTCCCATACCTGCTTTAGTCACCTGATCGACTGCTTCGTAAGTCAATGTACCAGAACGACTGACAATACCAATCTTTCCTGGTCGGTGAATGAAACCTGGCATGATACCTACTTTTGCTTCTCCTGGCGTGATGACACCTGGACAGTTGGGACCTACTAGTCGACAGTCAGTATGGTCGTCGACGAAAGCTTTTGCTTTGACCATATCTTGCACGGGAATACCTTCTGTGATACAGATAATCACTTTGATACCCGCAGCAGCAGATTCCATAATCGCATCCGCAGCGAACGGAGGTGGAACAAAAATCAACGATACATCTGCACCTACCTGCTGTACCGCTTCTTCTACCGTATTGAAAACTGGACGATCTAAGTGTGTCTGCCCACCTTTACCTGGTGTCACACCACCGACTACATTCGTGCCGTATTCGATCATCTGACCAGCGTGAAAACTACCTTCTTTTCCAGTAAATCCCTGGACAATAATCTTAGAATCTTTATTGACTAGTACTGCCATTTCTTATTGTTAATTGTTAAAGTGTTGAACTGTTTGGTTAATCACTTATGCTGAATGTACGGTATTTAGCCCTCAACGCTGAATGGCTAATAGCCAATAATTAAAGGCTAATAGCTTATTTCTCTTCCTCTACAATCACAAATACCTCCTCATTTTGTCGTTTCATATGGTATTTTTCACGAGCGAACTTCTCTACATTCACCTGCAAATCTAGCTGATCGGTTTTCGCCTGCTCGATCTGCGCCTTATAATATGCTTCTTTCTCGATCAACTCTTCTTTGGTGTTGTACAACTTCAACTGTGTCCCAATGCTGTACATATCGAAAAAGCTAATCCAAATTAGAAACAACATCGCCGCAATCGCATACCGATTCTTCAACGGAGCAGGAATACTGCTATACAAGGACTGGAACGGATTTTTTGTGCGTGCCAT
>CAYLPW010000046.1:0-6462 GCA_964385665.1 uncultured Saprospiraceae bacterium | reverse complement strand
TAGATGTTAGACAATAGACTGTTTTCAATTTGTAACCGTATTTGAATGTTGAAAAACTCATGAATCAATCTTCTTCAGTTTATCAGTTAACTTATCGAATCAATGCTCGACCGAGATAAGCTGCTGTATCGCCTAGTTCTTCTTCAATGCGCAATAATTGATTGTACTTCGCAATACGATCCGAACGAGAAGCCGAACCAGTTTTGATTTGACCGGTATTCAAGGCTACTGCTAAGTCAGCTATTGTTGTATCCTCTGTTTCGCCAGAACGATGACTCATCACACTTGTCATATTGTTGCGATGCGCCATACTTACAGCATCAATTGTCTCAGATAGTGAGCCAATTTGATTGACCTTAATCAAAATAGAGTTAGCCGATTTTTCTTCAATCCCGCGTTGTAGGCGTTTGACATTCGTTACGAATAAATCATCACCCACCAACTGGATACGATCTCCTACACTGGCATTCAGTGCTTGCCAACCTGACCAATCATCTTCGTCTAATCCATCTTCAATGGACAAAATCGGATATTTGTTGCACCAATCTGTCCAATAATCCACCATTTCGCTAGAGGTCAATTTATCGCCTGTTGAGAAATGCAAGTGATAGACTTTTTCTTCCGCGTTGTAAAACTCAGAAGCAGCAGCATCCATCGCGATCATTAAATCTTCGCCTGGTCGATAGCCTGCTTTCTCAATGGCTTGTAATACTGTTTCTACAGCTTCAACATTAGATTTCATGTTAGGTGCGAAACCACCTTCGTCACCCACGTTAGTCGAGTACCCTTTGTCTTTTAACACACCCTTCAAGTGGTGAAAAACTTCCGTTCCCATTCGTAAACCATCACGAAAACTATGTGCACCCACTGGCATAATCATAAACTCCTGAAAATCAATGCTATTGTCCGCGTGAGAACCTCCATTTAGGATGTTCATCATCGGCACAGGCATGATGTGTGCATTTACTCCACCGATATAACGATACAGCGGCTGCATCGACTCACCTGCAGCTGCCTTTGCGACAGCTAGAGAAACACCCAATATAGCGTTTGCACCTAGCTTGCTTTTGTTTGCTGTGCCATCTAATTCACGCATTAAATTATCCAACTCAATTTGCTCGAAAACGCTTCGTCCCAATAGCTCATCAGCTATCGTTTCATTGACGTTCTGAATTGCATTTTGGACACCCTTTCCTAGAAAGCGATCTTTATCACCGTCTCGCAACTCGACTGCTTCATACTTTCCTGTTGAAGCTCCAGAAGGTACGGCAGCTCGACCAACAATACCATTTTCTGTCATCACTTCTACTTCCACCGTCGGATTTCCTCGGGAGTCTAATATTTCGCGGGCTTTGATGTCTAAAATTATGCTCATTGTTGTTTAATTACGCTGTTCCCGATAGCTATCGGGATTGGCTATTAGCTGTTCAGCGGTTGATTTGAAATATGAATCTTTTACTTTGACATTAATGGCAGATAATTAACGTTTAGCTGTCTAACATCTAACATCTAATTATTCACTGCTTGTCGATTCTCTTCTATGCGTTGTACAAAATCATCGAATAGATAGTTCGAATCGTGTGGCCCAGGGGATGCTTCTGGGTGATACTGCACTGAGAACGCTGGCTTGTTCTTTACTTTAATGCCTTCGATCGTTTGGTCGTTCAGATTGACGTGCGTTATTTCGATGCGGTCTAGGTTACGCTCAATCGCCTCTGGACTGACGCCGAAGCCATGATTTTGACTGGTGATTTCACATTTTCCACTGATGACATTTTTCACTGGGTGATTGATGCCACGATGTCCGTGATGCATCTTATAAGTTGGAATATCCAAAGCTAATGCTAATAACTGATGTCCCAAACAAATGCCAAAGATTACTTTGTCTTCTTGTAAAATCTTCTTCACAGTTTCTACTGCATAGTCCATGGCTGCTGGATCACCAGGGCCATTTGATAGGAAATAACCATCGGGATTGAATGCTTTTAGCGTTTCAAAATCTGTCTTGGCAGGAAAGACTTTAACGTAGCAGTCGCGCTCTAGAAAATTGTTTAGAATATTCTGTTTTGTCCCAAAATCAAGTACAGCTACTCGATATTTGGCGTCCTCTTTTCCTAATGTATACGCTTCTTTTGTACTTACTTCACTTGCCAATTCCAGTCCGTCCATACTAGGTACGGCTGCTAATTTCGCTTTCAGTTCCTCTTCGTCCAATATCTCTGAAGAGATGATGGCATTCATCGCGCCTTTATCTCGAATATGACGAACTAAAGCACGAGTATCGATATCTGAAATAGCAACTAGGGCTTCATCCTCAAAGTATTCTTGAATCGATTGGTCAGCTTGTGGACGCGAAAATTCGTTGGTGAAATTTTTACAAACAAAACCAGCAATCTTGACATTATTCGATTCTGTATCTATGTCTTTCGTGCCATAGTTACCGATGTGTGCGTTAGTCGCTACTAGAATTTGACCATAATAAGAAGGATCCGTAAATACTTCTTGATAACCGGTCATTCCAGTATTGAAACAGACTTCACCAGTCGCTGTCCCAATTTTGCCAGCGGCTTTTCCACGAAATAAAGTACCATCGGCGAGTAGTAACAAGGCTTCTTGCATGAATATGGAAATTTTGTGCAAAGATAAAATAGACTGAGGGATAGACAAGAAATGGCTGGTTTAGTTCTTGGAATACTAAGAAAAACAAAAGCAGCCAACCGACTTTGTACCGATTGACTGCTTTTTGCTTGCTAAAGCGGAGATGTAGTTGCTACTTCATCTTTACCACTTTGAAGTTTTGTGGGGGGGTGTTTTTGCCGCCAATGATTAGTTGATAGATTCCGCTAGTACTAAACCTTTCTCTTTTTGACAGTATGCCAAACTTTCAATCACTACTTTTCGGTAGTCTTCTCTAGAAAACACATCGAGTTAGATAGTGTAAGTCATTCTGATTTTGGATGATATGTCTATTTATCAGTTCTCTGTTTTTGATGAGCGTATAGCATCTCGGATACTCTATATCAAAGGTAGTAGCCTAAAATTGAAACCACCCCCAATGGAAATTTTAAGGTTGATGCAATAGACAACCCTGAAAAAGTACTGCCTAAAATTAATTTCGCTTTCTCTTGACTTTATCATAGAATTCAATCTGAGACTATCGCCTCATGTTTTAAAACGGCACTCCGAGCCGATCATGGTTGGTGGTTTTGCTCCAAAAGTAGTTAACTATTTCACCCTCTTCAAATCCTGTTATGTTAGCTGTATAGTACTCCGCTGATCCTAGTACTGGCTGACCTTCACCAGCTATATTAATATTGCTATTCGTTATAACGGGTGAACCTCCACAAGGAACGTAAACACCTTGTGAAACACCTGAAAAATTGCCTGATCCATCTCCAACGACAAGGCGAACATTATATAACCCAGGTTCATCATAGGTATGTACTGGATGCTGTGTGAACGACCGACCTCCATCACCAAAATCCCATGACCATTTAGTGATCGCGTTATCCTCGCCTACTGTACTTAGATCTGTAAAACTAATCGTACAATCGTCCTGAGCGGCTACTTGATACTCAAAGTTGGCTTCCGCATCATAGTTGCCTACTGTATGGCAGCCACTAGCAGTACTACACGATTCTTGTCCATAAGCATCTATAGCTGTAACGTCTACACAATAGCTACCAGCTTCTACATTTATTAAATGTGCGTCTCGACTAATGACGATGTTGGGTTCTCCTTCTTTTGTCCACTCATATCTATAGGTCAAACTATTACAATAAGCAGGGTTGGGATCATCCTCACAAGTAGGTGTCAGCATGATTTCTCCATCTGCTGTATTCTGTCCAGAAGCATTGATGATAAACACATCAATCTTCTGCCCCATCACAAAGCAGGAAACAAAGAGCGCGACAAAAGTCAGGCAGGAGCGTAGGTGTAAAAAAGGAGGATTCATAGTACCCTTGTTTTTTGTTTGTTTTTAGAATGTGGGGGTTGGTTTGGGCAATAGGTGGTTGGGCTTTATGAGGGGTGGCTCATAGAGCAGCCAATTATGCATTTATATAATAAGCAGTTATTTCTTTTCTTTAAAATTGATTTCTTGAGCGTATTGTTTGATTAGTTGATTGAAGGGTATTGTTTGATGTAGATACTGCTTTTCAATAAAATAAAGCTTGTCTTCATCTCTGTTTGATACTATTGCTATACTATCGAGGCTCTTTGAAATTTCGGCTACTTTTATCATCTTGTTTCCTAATAGATAAACTTCTCCGTTTTTTAAGATCATGTAAATAGATTTATTATGATATGCTACACAAAAGTTCTGTTCATGCTGCCAAGTATAACTATCTATAAGTTCTGGAACATCAAATTCTACCCTTTTATTCTTTGTATTAGATTCAGACTCATTGTATTTCCATACCTTAAGTTTTCCGCTTCTAAAATAAACTAAGAAGACACTCTTCTCTGCATAAAGAAGGTCATGATAGTAATTCTTAAAGCGATGGTGTTCAAAGTAGTCTAATTTTAAAGGAGAAAGTTGGAAGTAAGTATCACTTTCATATATTACTTCAGCATATCCTCTGCTAACATGGTATTCTATATCAGGTGAAGCTAATTTTGTCATGTCCTCAAGACGAACATCAATGAATTCTGGCATAAAGTATCTGAATGGTTTTCCGTCAATCGTTGAAGAACTATGTGGTACAGATAAAGTTAGTAAGTAATTATCACTTGCACAGTACTTTACACTATGGTTAAAAAAGTCGGATATATCAATAGGAAGCAGATATTCATTCGAATTATCGAGCGTATCTGTAATATCAGAATAATGAAATGTGCCTATTGATTGATTTGTAACTTTTGGTACGATAAATCTATTCTCTTCAACCACTATCTTATCTTGATATATAACTTGGCTGTGTAGTTGTAAAGTTGATAAGATCATCAGTGATATAGGCAGTAATAGAATAATATTATTCATAAATTAATATTTATATATATGTCTAATATGTACTTCATCATTGTTACCATTGGCTTTGTAAAATTGCATATACACGATGGCATTAGTTTCTAGGACACCATTTTCATTAAAATCTATGTTGTACAAAGTTTCATCAATTTCCTCAATTTTTTGTTTGAAATGCTCGAATTCAAAACCTGCAATATTTTGTTCCTCGTATTCAGATATTGAATTATACGAACCGTGCTGTCCATATGATGGGTCATATATAGCTTGAGTCTTTCCTATTCTTACTACAGCATGATTTTTGAAGCTTGAAACTGGATCCGATTCATTTTGACCTGGTATACCATCAAATGGGTAAACCTCTAAGTTATAGGTCACGGGATAGCTATTACCTACACGTTTGTAAACTCTAATATGTGTGTAATCAAATTCATTCTTTATTGAAGATTCATAAGTACTTCCTACAGTATTCTGTGCATGGAAATACCAATTCTTAACTAAGAATCCTGTTAGACGCTCCTCAGGATCGCCATACTGATTTGCCCAAAACTCTATTGTCTCAAGATCTCCCTCAATACCCTGTATTTTAAGTGTCGAAATAAACAATCCACACCAAGAGTAACATTGTCCATTTTTATTTTTAATAAGCTCAGTGGCGACCGTTGCTGAAGGGTCTGGATCACTTTTTAAATAATAATGTAAGTTACTTCCATCTGCCTTTTGAACATTCGCTGCCTCAAATGCGCTCCACACGCCATCTATAATAGCTGATTCTTGATTAGTACCTTTTGCACCTTTACAACTGACTGCGTATACACTCTCGTACCACTCATAACCTGGAGAACTTCTATAACTATTTCCTGGTATTTCTGCTAAAGGCTCCTTCCAAGTCACATATACTCTATTTCTACTCACTCCTATTTTCTCCCATATAGCTCCATTGTCGAGAGAAACCTCCCAATCAATTACCAAATCTAGCATATCTACCGTAAGTGGAGTAAATGGAGTAGAAGCTTCTATTGTAGTATATGATACTATATTATTTCCCTCAACAGCTATCGGTACTGACTCAAAGTCAAATCGCTCGGATTTGCCTCTGATCCGTATACTCATAGGAAGATCAGAGCAATCTAACTCTATAGTTCCTTTTAAAGCCATTGAACGCCCAGAAACATACGCGATAGGATTTGTGGTAGCACTACCTACTACAAAATCTTCACCAGAATAAGGTTCTCCACTATCATCATTTTTCACAACCAGATCATCTTCGAATTCGCCTGTCATCTTGGCAACTGTACATATAGCGCACGCCTCAAACTCCATCGTCTCCCCCTGCCGATTTTTCGCCAACTGCTCTTTCTGTGCCAGCAGCGATAGGCTACCACACAGCAACAGCAGAAGAATTGTTATTTTTTGTTTGTACATAGTTGTTAGTCTATTGTTTATTTGGATGTTTTGAGTTTGATTTTTCCTGCTTCCCAGTCGGATTTGATGCG
>CAYLPW010000045.1:14845-25216 GCA_964385665.1 uncultured Saprospiraceae bacterium | reverse complement strand
GGAAGTTTGTAGAGTTCACGGTTCATAACAGATGGATAAGGATTAGTTGAGCAGATACGCACATCCAACTTTCTTCATTTCACTCCAATTTGCTTACTGCTGATCGAACAACTGCTATCCCTGTATTGATGTATAGCTGAACACTCGTTTTCACATCAGTTTAAGGACAACAATGGCAGACACAAAATACGATAGCATTATCATCGGTAGCGGCATCAACTCTTTAGTAGCAGCAGCAAAATTGGCGAAAGGTGGACAGAAAGTACTCGTACTGGAACGCAACGAATGGTTTGGTGGCAATATCCGAACACAAGAAATACTAGCACCTGGTTTTCTGACCGATATTTACTCAGGCTTTCATCCACTATTCACGACAGGTCCAGCTTGGAAAGAAATGCAAGAAGATTTGGAGCGACATGGGTTGGAATATACGAATACGGATATTCCTACGGCGGTGCT
This sequence comes from uncultured Saprospiraceae bacterium, assembly GCA_964385665.1. Classification (GTDB taxonomy): domain Bacteria; phylum Bacteroidota; class Bacteroidia; order Chitinophagales; family Saprospiraceae; genus JAAUTG01. Next base: position 24,757 of record CAYLPW010000045.1, on the reverse strand, counting down.
ACTACCTGATGGACGAAGTGGCTTTTTCTATCGAAAACGAGAACAAAATATAGCTGCGCTAAATGAAGTACATGCTGGGGACGGCGACGCATACAAAAAGGAAATGGAGCAATTTGATGAGCGACAAGAGATCATTTTTGGCTTATTGACGAATGAAATCTGGTCGTTTGATGGATTGAAGTTAGGAGCAATGGCTGGTTTTAAATTAGGTGTGGAAGGGATCATCCAGTTTTTGGGAGATGCCTTGCCGAGTGCGCGAAAATGGTTAGATAATACTTTTGAAAGTGAAGTAAATAAAGCACTGTTTGCACCTTGGGTCTTGCACACCGGTCTAGGTCCTGATGACGCTGCTTCTGCCTTGATGGATCGAGTCATTTTTGCCAGTTTTGAACAGACTGGAATGCCAGCACCAAAAGGCGGCGGCTCAAAATTGGTGGAAGCACTGACAGGCATCATTCGAGAAAATGGTGGAATGCTACGTGCCAATAGTATGGTCAATAAAATATTGACAAAGGGTGGGAAAGTACAAGGTGTACAGACGGACGAGCAGCAGTATACAGCCACACACGTACTCGCAAATGTAACCCCTAATCAATTGTACATGAGCCTATTAGAGCAGCAAGATGTGCCAGAAAAAATCATTCAATCTACCAAAGAGTACCGCTATGGTCGCGCGAATATGCAGATTCACTTAGCACTGGACAGCATTCCTAACTGGCCAGACGAACGCCTAAAAGAAGCCGCTATCGTACACATCACGCCTGGTATGAATGGGGTCAGTCGTGCCGTAAACGAAGCTACTCGTGGACTCTTGCCAGCAGAAGGAACGATTGTTTTTGGTCAACATACTGCACTTGACCCGACACGTGCGCCAGAAGGTAAATGGACGGTTTGGATTCAGCTGCAAGAACTGCCACAATTTCCAGAAGGTGATGCGCTGGATGAGATTGAGACGAATGGTGAATGGACAACGGAAATTGCTGAAGCTTACGCCGATCGTATTATCAACCGAATTGATCAGCAACTACCTGATTTCAAAAATCAAATTATTGCCCGAAAAATTATTGCTCCACATGAATTAGCCCAGCAAAACATCAATTTGGTCAACGGCGATCCTTATAGTGGACAAGCTTCTTTGGATCAATTGTTTTTATGGCGACCGATTCCTGAACTAAGAAGACACGAAACGCCTATTGAGAACCTGTATCACATTGGCGCATCAACGCATCCTGGACCAGGACTGAATGGAAGCTCTGGTTTTTTTGCAGCAGAGGCGATCTTGTAGATAGCTTTTTATAGCAGCAGTCATTTACTTTAGAAAGAGTATAAGAAGTAAGGTAGATGGACATTCTACCACGTTTGCTAGTGAAAAACAATATGTAAGACAACAAGTGAAACAGCTAGCCCAATCCCAATCGCCAACGTCTGCTTAGAATAATACTGAATCAGATTTTTCCGCCATCCACCTTGCCAAGAAGATAGTAGTACCAACAATAAACCAATAGCAATAGCACAGAGTGCGCGATTAAAGTAATTCATTTCTGCATCGTACATTTCCCTATACCAAATTGTAAGACCAATTTGGACTGGAATCGTCAAAATTATTGCAACTAGCGTCATTCTCCGACTCGGAGATAGTAAAAAGACAGCTGTACAGATAATGACGACAATTCCGCAGATGACATAATACCGCATCGAATTGAGGGTGTGAGTAAATGACTGTTCAGGATTATTAAATTTGATGTACAAAATCAACAATCCCATGATGACACCTGTGCAAAGCGTAACTAGAATAGTGTTTTTCCCTGCTTTCACCATTTCGTTTTCCGTCGCTTCCTTATTAATATAGCCTTTATACATATCGACTGACCAAAGTGTAGCTAAAGAATTGAAAGTAGAATCTACGGTACTCATTAAGGAAGCAAATAAAGCACATAGAATGATGCCCTTTACGCCAACAGGTAGGTAGTTTTTGACGATGTAAGGGAAAGCCATATCGGGTTCGCTCAATCCATTTTCCCCTAAAATACCAAACAAAGCGATCCCTGGCAAGATGATGACTGCTGCCATGACATATTTCATCACGCCACCAAACATCAGCCCTACTTGAGCGTCCCGTAAGCTTCTCGCCGCCAACGATCGCTGGATAACACTTTGATTCGCACACCAATAATTGATATTTAAAAAGAAGAGCGCAAACACACTTGTCCAAGGTAATTTGGGATGATCTGCTGCCAAATGGAGGTGCATTAGTTCAGGTGTTTTGTTGTATAGTTCTTCCCAACCACCTAGTTTATTGATTGTGATAAATAGTACAGCTAGTCCTCCTGTCAACAAAATGACAAACTGAATAATATCCGTTTTCACCACCGCATTCAAACCACCGAGATACGTATAGGTCGCCGAAAAAACGCCTAATCCAACTAAAATAACACTCACCCGAATAATCCGAACTTCACTGATAAAGGACAAATATTCAGCAAACACCAAGTCCGCTGCATACGCGCCCCAAAAAAGTGCTGCCCCTAATGTAATGGTGGAAAACAACAACAGATTTGCAGCCGAATAACACAACGCAATCGTCTCACCTAATTGTTTTTTAATGAACTGCGTGATGGTGATGATTCGATCTTTCAGGTAAAGCGGCACAAAGATGAAAGCTGCCATTAGAATACCTTGCATGGCGTTGATCTCTAAATTCGCTTGCGCGAGACCATACAGATACGCCGATCCCATCATCCCCAAAAACTGATAGCCTTGCACATTGGTAGCAATAGTAGAGAGCGCGACGGAGTACCAACGTAGATTACGGTTGCTCAAAAAGTAGGTTTCCACGCTTCCTTCTTCTGTTTTTTGTCGACCAGAAAAAGCGACTAGAAAAATGGTGAGAAAGTAGGCACAAACAATGAGCAAGTCTATCAAAATTGGGAGTTTGTACGAGGTGTTGGTTTCCTGCCAAGACCTCGTTTTTGACTATTTAATTAAGTATCAAAAAATAATCGGTAGCTCAAAGCAATTCTAGATTCGTATGATTGAAATCATACGCTCTTGTTATGATTCATGAATTCAATAGCTCATTCATAACAAAAGGGTACGACTTCAGTCGTACTTACTAGAGCGACCACCTACTTACGGACGTGTCAAAGTAGACGGCACAACCACAGCTGGCACCGATTGCTTCTGATACGCTTCATTAAAATCACTCACCTGCTGCAACACTTCTTGCATGGCATCCTGATGCATTTGCCATTGCGTTTCTAGATCTGCTAACCGCTGTTGTGCGCCTTTCGTCACTTGTGGTAAGTAGCCGTCAGCGCGACTCTTCAAATTCATCAATTCCGCGTTCAGTTGATTCGGAAAGTTGATGACATCTTGAAACGTTTTCTGATCTGGCTGAATGAGATTGCGCTCCCAAGCGTTGATGCGTTCAATGATAGCGGTTGCAGAATCAGCTAGCATTTTTGTCGCATCTTTTTTCTCCAGCGTCTTCGCCAATTGGCTCAATTGTGTTTTTACATCGCGCATTTCATTCACTGCTTCGTGCATGGTACGCACTTGACGTTCAATGGTTGCCATCAATTCAGCTTGCGCCTCGTAATCTTCTTGTGTCGCTTCTACATCAGGATGTGGCAGCACGTTTACTTGCGTTTCGCTCACTTGCTCCCCTCTTGTCAGTCGCAAGGTGTACGCACCTGGCGCAATGATGCCACCGCGATAATCACCAAATACAAACACACCTTCCACAGCAGGCAAGGTTTCACTACGCATATCCCAATTGAAGCGATTCACGCCTTTTTTAGCTGGCAATGTTTTGGCTGGAGGTGGTCCGCCTGGGAACGATTTCGCCTGCTTATCTTTTTCGCTACTGTATGTTCGGATGATCTTTCCTTCGGCATCAATGACTTCCAAAACTAAGGCAGAACTATCTTTATCATCCGCCACAAAATAGTCGATGATGACGCCCCCTTTTGGATTTTGACCTTCATCGCTAGAAGCACTTCCTGAAGCACTAACATTGAAGCGATAGCTGTCTTTGGGTTGAAAAATCGTTAGGTCTTCTACTTCTTGCTGCCCATTTTGCAAAGCACTTAAATCATCCAAAATCCAAAACGCCCGACCAGAAGTCGCGACAATCAAATCGCTATCTTGAATCGTCATATCCAAGATCGGAGTAACAGGTAGATTTAGCTGAAAAGCTTCCCAATTTTTGCCTTCATCGAAGGACACATACAAGCCTGTTTCTGTTCCTGCGTACAATAAATTGGGATTTTTTCGATCTGCTCGCACGACACGAACATAAGCTTCATCATCAATTCCTTTCACGCGCTTTGACCACGTTTTGCCATAGTCTTTTGTGACGTAGATCATTGGTTGAAAATCGCCAAACTTGTAGCTTGTGATGGCTGCATACGCTGTTGCTGCATCGTGTGGTGAGACTTCAATCGCGTTGATGAGTGTTTCTCCAATATTGGGTGGTGTGATGTTCGACCAAGTTTTGCCATCATCGCGTGTCAAATGCATCAAACCATCATCCGTTCCGACCCAAAGCGTGCCTTGCTCATGTGATGAAGCTACCATGTAACTGATGGTATTGTAGTTTTCGCCACCTGCGCCTTCTACCGTAAATGGACCTCCACCTTCGATCTGTTTAGCTTTATCATTGCGCGTCAAATCTGGACTGATTTCTTCCCAACTTTGCCCGCGATCTGTCGACTTCAACACCACATTTCCAGCATGATAGATAATGTCTGGATTTTGTGGAGCAGCAACAATGGGCGCATTCCAATTGAAACGGTATTTCATGTCTTTCGGCACAGAACCCAGACCGATGACAGGATACGCCATAATGTCTTTAGTCATGTCCGTCTTATGATCATAGACCGAAATATTTCCTTGATAGCTGCCACCATACACATAGCGTGGATTGTTAGAATCGAAGGCTAAAAAGGCACTTTCGCCACCAGCTACTGGATACCAATCTTTCCAGCCAATGCCACCGCCACTTGTTCGGCTCGCAATCGCCACAGTAGAATTATCTTGCTGTCCAGCATAAATGTAATAGGGGAAACGATTGTCGGCGATAACTCGATAAAATTGTGCGGTTGGTTGATTTTGCTGGGTACTCCAGGTTTTTCCGCCGTTGAACGTAATGCACGCGCCACCATCATTCGCTAGGATGATATTGTCGGTATTATCTGGATTGATCCAAAGGTGGTGCTGATCGCTGTGTGGATTGCTGATGGGTTTAAAAGTTTTTCCGCCGTCAATAGATTTGAGCATTGGGGCATTCAAAACATAGACTTTGTTTTCATCCTTTGGATCGGCAAAAATTTCAATGTAGTACCAAGCTCGCGCAATCGTCACGCGATCTTTAGAAGTTTGTGTCCAACTCATACCTCCATCGTCAGACCGATAGACACCTCCTTTTTCACCTTCCGCTTCGATATTAGCGAATACACGGTCTGGATTGGCAGGACTGACGTCAATGGCTACTTTTCCTAGTTCTTCTGGTAGTCCTTTTTCTAGTTTCGTCCACGTCTTTCCACCGTCTGTTGATTTGTGCAAGCCACTGCCTGCTCCCCCACTTTTGACCTGCCAAGGATATCGACGATGATCCCACATACCTGCATACAAAACACGTGGATTGGTCACGTCCATACTCAGATCAGCAGCACCAGTATTTTCATCGACGTACAGAATTTTAGTCCATGTCGCGCCGCCGTCCTCACTTTTGTAGACCCCACGATCTTCGCTTGCATTGTGTACAGCACCTTGTACCGCCACATAAACCACATCTGGATTTGTCGGATGAATCCGAATTTCAGCGATGTGCCGAGACTTATCTAGACCAATATGTGTCCACGTTTTTCCCGCATCCATAGATTTGTACATCCCGTCGCCATGAGAGGTCATGACACCGCGTACTGCATGTTCGCCCATTCCTACGTAGATGATATTTTGGTCGCTTTCGGCAATCGCCATCGCGCCGACAGAGCCTGTCTTGAAATAGCCGTCAGAGATATTCTTCCAAGATAGACCAGCATCTGTCGTTTTGAAAACACCACCTCCCACACTGCCAAAGTAGTAGGTCATTGGATCATTGAGCACGCCTACGACAGCATTGGAGCGACCACCACGAAAAGGGCCAATGTTGCGCCATTCGAGACCGTGAAATGTTTTGGAGAGGGTATCTTTAGGAAGTTGATCTTGCGCTTGTGATGGTAAAAACCCAATGCACAACAACGCAATCAGGAAAGTTAGTTTATTCATGTTTGTTGACTCTTATTTCAAGCGAAGATAATGAAATCAAAAGGTTTGCCTTACTTCTTCTCTGTCAGATTTCTTTTTGCTTGTCATTCATGCTTCGTAATTCCTGTCACAAGTTCTTCATCAATACTGTATTTTAGCTGGTCATCACATCAAGGTCTATCAACAAAGCGCACCTTCAAACCGTTTAGACTGTTGGTTATCTCTCCAGAATAGATGATTCCTAAAATTGAATTATCTTTCCAACTTTTAGGAACGGTAAAACAATAACTTCCTGTTTATAACTCGTTGTTTTCGGCTTATACTGCGTTGAAACCCGATAGCTATCGGGTCGCTGATGCCCTGCATCGTCTACGTTTTTCGCCTTGTCTAAGCCAAAATCAACTTCGCTCTAAATCGGGAACTTATTACTTCATCGTTCCTTAGTGGCTCTACTTCTAACTATACAAACAGAAAAATTCACATTAATGAAAGAAAAGCAAGGCTTATTTAGCCAGCTCAAGTATGATCTACCTGCTGGTGTTGTTGTCTTTTTGGTTGCTCTCCCGCTCTGTTTAGGCATCGCATTAGCCTCTGGTGCACCCCCATTTAGCGGCTTGATTGCAGGTATTGTAGGAGGCACACTGGTCGCACTACTCAGTGGTTCGCCATTGGGTGTCAGTGGACCCGCAGCAGGTCTAGCAGTTATTGTACTAAATGCCATTGCAGATCTGGGCGCGTTTGAAACCTTTTTATTGGCGGTGGTCATTGCTGGTGTACTCCAGTTTCTGTTAGGTGTATTGCGTGCAGGCATTATTGGCTATTATTTTCCTTCTGCGGTCATTAAGGGGATGCTGGCAGGTATTGGATTGCTCATTATTTTAAAGCAATTGCCTCATTTAGTGGGCTATGATGCTGATCCTGAAGGCGACTTTGCCTTTAATCAAATAGATGGTGAAAATACCTTCTCTGAACTGCTCAATATGTTCGACTTGGCTACTCCAGGTGCGATGATTATCAGTGCATTAGGATTGGCAATTTTAATTTTATGGGAACGTCCATTTATGAAAAAATTGGGCTTCACGAATATTATACAAGGACCATTGGTGACTGTTGTTATGGGAATTGTCCTATATGAGGTCTTTCAGGGTTCTTCCTTAGCTCTTCTATCAGAACAGCTAGTGACTATACCCGTGGCAGAGTCGTTTAGTGGCTTCTTAGGCTTCTTTACTTTTCCAGACTTTACTCAAATTCTACGAGTAGATGTATGGATTACTGCTATCACCATTGCGGTAGTCGCCTCACTAGAAACTTTGCTGTGTGTGGAAGCGACTGATAAATTAGACCCGCAGCGACGCGTCACTCCAACTAACCGAGAGCTATTGGCACAAGGAGCTGGCAACTTTGCAAGCGGCATGATTGGAGGTTTGCCAGTCACTCAAGTAATCGTACGAAGTTCTGCCAATATTCAATCCGGCGGAAAGACCAAAATGGCAGCGTTCTTTCATGGGATATTGTTGTTAGTTTGCGTGGTGACTATTCCTGCCATCATCAATCGTATTCCTTATGCAGCATTGGCCGCTATTCTGATGATAGTCGGTTTCAAGTTAGCCAAGCCAGCTGTCTTCAAACAGATGTATAATCTAGGTTGGTCGCAATTCATTCCTTTTATGGTAACTATTGTCGGTATTCTGTTGACGGATTTATTGATTGGAATTGGTTTGGGACTAGCCGTAGCGATTATTCAAATTCTGTGGAACAATTACAAACTACCTTACCATTTTGACCCAAAAACATATAAGGTCGGAGAGCCTATTTTGATTCAACTGAGTGAGGATGTCAGTTTTTTGAACAAAGCAGCCATTCAGCATACTTTAGAGACAGTTCCTGACGGGGCGCACGTTATCATTGATGCAAGCAATGCTAGAACGGTACATCCTGATATTCTAGAAATCTTTGAGAATTTCAAATATCACGGTGATCTGCGCAATGTGACGTTGGATGTGAAAGGGATTAAAGATAGTACTTCTATTTTCAAAGGTTCGCCTTTGGGTGGATTGAAAGATACGGTGACGCCTTGATGTCTGTGTGAGCTTTCAGATTCAAAAAGACTATTCATTTTCTAGATTGGGTAGTCTTTTTGTGCATCTAGTTGGTTGTGTAAGCTCATTTTACTTTTGCGTGAACGCATTTCAATTCCTACGCGTTACACTATCTGAACCACCCCACTCAAAAATATAAACAACACTACATGGCAGAATGGAACGTTGGTGGTACCGACGAAAAGAAAGGATTACGACAAGAGATTGAGCATGCCGTATTGGTCGGTGTCATCCAACAGAAAGATGATCCTAGAGCAGTCAAAGAACATTTAGATGAACTTCAATTTTTGGCACTCACCGCTGGTGCTAAAGTCGTCAAACGTTATGTGCAACGCTTGACACACATCGACTCCCGAACGTTTATTGGTAAAGGAAAATTGGAAGAAATCATCCAATATGTGGAAGATAATGAAAAAGTGACGATGGTCATTTTTGATGATGATTTAACTGGAAAACAGGTATCCATCTTGGAAGAAGCCTTGAAGGTCAAAATCGTGGATCGTAGTTCCTTAATCTTAGATATTTTTGCAGGTCGAGCGCGTACGGCACAGGCCAAAACGCAAGTAGATCTGGCACAGATGCAATACTTATTGCCCCGTTTGAGAGGGTTATGGACACACTTGGAAAGACAGCGAGGCGGTATCGGAATGCGTGGACCTGGTGAGCAGGAGATTGAGACGGATAGACGGATTGTGCGCGATAAAATTAGTTTGCTCAAAAAGCAATTGGAAAAAATTGATCGGCAAAATCAGACGCGTCGCAAAAATCGAGGTTCACTCATCCGAGTGGCACTGGTCGGATATACGAATGTTGGAAAATCGACCTTGATGAATGTGTTAAGCAAATCCGATGTGTTTGCGGAGAACAAACTGTTTGCAACGCTTGACACGACTGTCCGAAAAGTCGTTCTAGATACGATGCCTTTTTTACTTTCTGATACGGTTGGGTTCATCCGTAAACTGCCTACGCATTTGATCGAAAGTTTCAAATCGACCTTAGACGAAGTTCGTGAAAGTGATATTCTACTCCATGTTGTCGATGTGGCACATCCGCATTACGACAAGCATATCGAATCTGTGAATGAGACCTTGCATGATTTGGGTGTTTTAGATAAGCCTATGCTTTATGTTTTCAATAAAATGGATCTGTACCGCGAACGCTACTTTGATGACTACCTTGATCCTGATACACAACAAGAGTTAGAAGCAGAGTTGAGGAGTAATCTGAAAAGTAATTTGGACGCTGATAATGTCTTTATCTCCGCTCAAAATTCAGAGAATATAGATGTGCTGCGCGATAAGTTGAAGAGTATGGTGAACGAGCAGTATCAAATTCGCTACCCGTATCAAGCGAAACAATGGTAGTTAGGAATATCGAACAGTAGAGAGGTGAGATTTTGAGTAGTGAGATATGAGATAGTTCACTAACTTCACTAAGAGTCAGCGAATTATGCATAAATAATATTCACCTATAAATGGTATACTGACCAGAAAAGTACCGAATAAACTAAGTGTTTTTTATTCCGTTTTGCTGTTCGACATTCGTTATTCCTTGTTCAATATTC
>CAYLPW010000045.1:0-14745 GCA_964385665.1 uncultured Saprospiraceae bacterium | reverse complement strand
TTCCGTTTTGCTGTTCGACATTCGTTATTCCTTGTTCAATATTCATTATTCCGTTTAGTTGAATATCGAACAGACGAACCATTGAATGTTGAACCTACCTGATCTGTCGTTTGCGGCAGGCAGGCATCGAAGTGGCTAAGCGTTTTGCTGTTCGTTCTTCTACTCGTCTAAATTACATAATATATGTATGATAAAATTGGTGTAATTCATATTTCTATGCGCTGACCTGTCTAAAGTCTATTGTCTACCATCTAAAATCTCAAATAAATGCTCGACAAATACGCTCAACTACTAGTTGACTACTCCTTAGAAATACAGCCCAAAGAAAAACTTTTTATTCAATCCAGTTTGTTGGCTGCGCCTTTGGTCAAAGAAATTTATCGCTTGGCAACTCGTCGCGGCGCGATTGTAGAAACCGATATTTGGTTTCAGGGACGTGGCGATATTTTTATGGAAGAAGCTACTCACGACGAACAGTTTGACTACGTCTCCAATATCTACAAAGAGGCCATGCAACATTTTGATGCTTACTTATACATTCGTGCGCCTTTTCAACAAACAGCACAAGGACACATTGCTATCGAAAAAAAGCAACGTCGCAACGCTGCTTATGCTCCTTATCGAACTATCTATAGTCAACGAACTGCCACACGCGACCTAAAACGTTCGCTCTGTCAGTTTCCAACAGAAGCCTCCGCTCGGGAAGCTAATATGAGTTTGGAAGACTATACCAACTTCATTTATACCGCTTGCAACTTGCACCACGAAGATCCAACAGCCGCTTGGCTAAAGGTGCGCGAACAGCAACAAGGTGTCGTCGATCATTTGAATACGTGTACGAAAGTGCGCTATGTGACCGAACGCACCGACATTGAATTTAGCACTAAGGGCAGAACGTGGATCAACTCAGATGGACAAACCAATATGCCTTCTGGAGAAGTCTACACTTCCCCCGTCGAAGATTCTGTCAATGGAACGATTTACTTTTCGCTCCCTTCTCTCTATCAAGGTACGCACGTTCACGATGTACAACTTTGGGTGAAGGATGGCTACATCGAAAAATGGGAAGCAAGTGCAGGCAAAGATTTTTTAGATGAAATATTTTCGCTGGATGGCGCACGCCGTTTTGGAGAAGCAGCCATTGGTAACAACTACAACATTCAGCGTAGGACGAATAATATTCTATTCGATGAAAAAATAGGTGGCACCGTACACATGGCAATTGGACAATCCTATCTGCAAGCTGGCGGTAAGAACGAATCTTCGGTGCATTGGGACATGATTACTGATATGCGTGAGGGTGGCGAGATTTATGCAGATGAGGAAAAGATTTATGAAAATGGGCGGTTTTTGATTTAGGGAGAGGTGAGACTAATTCGCCTGTTAGCTAATTTGAGAAGCAGTCAGTTAGAACTTCAATACGCTATTTAAACTTAAATATACTGTCTTGGACGTTAAAGAACAACATACCGTACCTATTCAACCCACGCCTGTCCGTCTCTCTGACTACGCTGGCGGTATTTTTGAATCATTACCTTCCAGAAAGGGAATGAAGAAGGCAATCAGGAAGGAATTGGTACAGATTGATGGAAAACTGGCAAAAACTGGTGACTTTTTGCAAGGTGGAGAAGTCATTACTTTACTGCACGTTTCTGAACCTACTGAAAAAAGTATCTTCCAACAACAGTTAGATATTTTTTATGAAGATGAAGTTTGTGCGGTTGTGGCTAAACCTGCTGGCTTATTGGTCAGTGGCAATGGCTTCCGAACCGTGGAAAACGCCTTGCCTTTCAATCTGCAAAAAAGTACTGAAGTAGATGCACTTTCGCGTCCACGACCCGTGCATCGTCTAGACTTTCCGACGACTGGCGTACTACTCATCGCCAAAACACATACCGTACTCACGCATTTGAAGCAACAATTTGAGGCAAAAACGATTCATAAAACCTATGTCGCAGTAGTGAGTGGATCGCTTGAAAAAGAAGGAGAATTGAATACAGTGGTTGATGGAAAAGCAGCGCATACGCACTACGAAACAGTGAAGCAACGTGAACATCCAAATCTCGGCTCAATTAGCTTATTGCAACTGCAACCAAGCACAGGACGACGGCATCAATTGCGTATTCAATTGGCGGAAGCTGGAACACCTATTTTAGGCGATAAAGATTATGGACGAACCGATTTGCCGAAGGTGAAAGGCTTATTTTTACATGCATTCCGTTTGGATTTTGAGCATCCGATAGATGGGGAACGGGTGAGTGTTGAACAGGAATTGCCTAGAAAATTTGGACGCTTGTTTGAGACTCTATCTTAACTACTCAATTTGAGAAAATGAAGCAATCAATTCGTCTATTTTGTTACTGTCTACTGTTCGTTCTTACCTTTACTACTTCCGCGAATGCGCAGCATCTAAGGCAGCAAAAAATGGAACAACTCCAGTTTATGATTGGCGATTGGGTCGGTATTTCTACGACTTATCAGGATGGAGAAATCAAGCAGCGACTACCTGCTTTTCAGAAGATTCAATACGCCGTAGATCAACACATTATAACCATCGACTTGCATTCCGAAAGCTTACAACTACATACGGTGATTTACTACGATGAGGAGGAGGATACCTACTTTTATCATCCTTTTTATAAGAATGGAGTTGGTCAGTTTCCAGCGACTTATGAAGACGGAAAACTGATCGTAGCAAGAAATGAAACGACGCGATTTATCTTTACTAAAACTGCCGAAGGTGGCTTTCAGGAATACGGAGAGCGATTAGAGAATGGGAGATGGGTCAAATACTTTGAAGATAACTTCAAAAATATTCAATAAGCAAACACCACCCGAAATTTATTAAACTCCTTCGGCAACTGCTTCGCAAATGCTTCTGGAAAAAGCATGAAATGCGTAATTGCCACTGCCATCACATTGACTTCTTCTAGTCCAATCCACTCGTGTATTTTAGCTTTTGAAAAATTACTGATTGCTTCTAGATCTGTCCAGACATCTTTCGATAAAGTTGGATAAAGTTTACTCGGGTACGCTCGTAGGTATGCTTGCGCACACTCATGCATGGCACTATTGTAGTATAAGTGTGGCTGTGCAAATCCTTTCATGAGGTGCGGCGCAGAAAACATCATGACACCGTCTTCTTCGTAGATTTCAGAGGTGTGGAATTGTTTCGGAAATTGAGGGGAAGGAAAAGCAGATGGATAAATGATAATTTTCTCAAACTTTTCTTTGAGCAAAAAATCATCTTGTCCGAATGTGATTTGCACCATGTTCGCCGCGAATACGGCTTTCAAATCTTCTGGAATATCTTCCATTACCATTGGCATAAAGTCCAACCCCATCATCGTGAGTCCTAAGCGATGCTGGAACTTCTGTTGGTTTTCTGGATTGAGTTGGCGGTAAAACGGATGTTGCTGTTGTAGCATAAATACAATACGCTTGTCCAATTTCACTGGCTTGCGCTGATGGTACCACCAATTGACTTGCGGACTTAAAATATAAACGACTGCCAGTAAGATGACGAAGGGAATCGCTATTTTGGAGTACAACATATCAGTTGTAAAGCCAAAGAATAGCAACGTGATAGCCGCTACCGCCAACCCAATCATCAAATTTCTAGCAAACATGTATAGTTGTTTTAAGTCTTTCTAAAAATACAGAAGACTTTTGAAATATCTGTTCTTTCAAAAGTCTTCTATATTACTTGTCGCTTGTCACACTGTAACTAAAGTTTTTTATAATTTCCTATCGTACTCGTAACCGTCAAACTTGTTTGGCAGGTTGAACGCATCAAACAAGTTTGGTCGTTACGAATTAGAAACTACTCCTCTCCCATCGTAAAATCACTTTCCAAATAGCGCGTATGAAAGTTGCCAGTCAAAAACCCTTCATCCTTCATCATTTTTTGATGGAATGGAATCGTTGTTTTGATGCCTTCTACGATAAATTCATCTAAAGCACGAGACATTTTCTTGATGCACTCTTCACGTGTCGCTGCTCGACAAATCAATTTTCCGATCATCGAATCATAAAATGGTGGAATCTGATAGCTCGCATACACATGTGTATCTACGCGGACACCGTAGCCTTTTGGACTGTGGAAAGACGTAATTTTTCCTGGACTTGGACGAAAGTCTTTGTAAGGATCTTCTGCATTGATGCGGCACTCTATCGCGTGGTGCTGTGGATAGTAATTACCACCTTCTAGCGGTTCGCCCGCTGCTATACTTATTTGTTCTTTTACTAAGTCAAAATCAATGACTTCTTCTGTAACTGGATGCTCTACTTGTATGCGCGTATTCATTTCCATGAAGTAGAATTCGCGGTGCTTATCGACCAAAAACTCTACCGTCCCTAAGCCTTCGTAGTTGATCGCTTCGCCAGCTTTGATCGCTGCATTGCCCATCCGTTCGCGCAACTCATCGGTCATAAAAGGCGATGGACATTCTTCGATTAGCTTTTGGTGGCGTCGCTGTATAGAACAATCACGCTCCGATAAGTGGACCACTTTACCATATTGATCACCGACAATCTGGAACTCAATATGCCGTGGTTCTTCCACAAACTTTTCGATATAAATACCATCGTTTCCAAAAGATGCACCTGCTTCCTGTCGGGCTGCACTCCATCCCTTTTCAAATTCTTCTTCACTTCGAACGATCCGCATGCCTTTTCCACCACCACCTGCAGTAGCTTTCAACAACACTGGATAGCCGATCTCAGCAGCTACTTTTATGCCATCTTTCACGCTTTCAATCAAACCTTCCGAGCCTGGTACGACTGGCACATTGGCAGCGATCATCGTTTCTTTTGCCGTGATCTTATCGCCCATTTTTCGAATCATTTCAGGTGTCGGACCGATAAATTTGATACCATATTCGGAGCAAACTTCTGCAAACTCTGCATTCTCCGCTAAGAAACCATAACCAGGATGCACCGCGTCCGCATTCGTTATTTCAACGGCTGCCATCAATTGCGGAATATTCAAATACGAATCTCTGGAAGCTGGCGGTCCGATACAAACGGCTTCATCAGCAAAGCGAACGTGTAGGCTATCTGCATCAGCAGTAGAGTATACAGCGACCGTTTTGATACCCATTTCTTTACAGGTACGGACGATGCGTAGGGCAATCTCACCACGGTTGGCGATTAATATTTTTTTAAACATAGTGTTGGTAGGTTCGTGAAGGAAGAAGTCAAATAAGTCGACACTAGCATTAAATTATGCCTCTACTAAAAATAACACCTGATCGTATTCGACAGGCTGTGCATCTTCGACCAATACTTTCACAATCTTTCCACTGATTTCTGACTCGATTTCATTAAACAACTTCATCGCTTCTACAATACAAACGACATCTCCAGATTTGACACTATCGCCTACCTTCACCAATGGTGGCTTGTCAGGAGAAGAAGATCGGTAAAATGTACCTACTATTGGTGACTTAATTTCTTGGTAGTTGGCGGTGGCTGGAGCTTCCGCTGGCTGACTAGCTTCGCTAGATGCTGTTGCAGTAGATGCTGTGCTAGTAGACACAGCTGGTGTAGCGGGTGCAGACGCAGAAACCATCGGCTGTGCAACAGGAACTATAGTAGGGGCGGCTGCTGGTGCGCTAGTGACTGTCTTCGCATAACCCTTTGTTCTTATTGTTAGTTTCAGATCACTATTTTTCAATTTGAACTCTGTCAATTCCAATCGATTGACAGTTTCAATAAGTTCTAACATCTCCTTATAAGTCATAGGTAAGTGTTTTTCTTTGGTCGGAAAAATGAATAAGCAACTCAGTTTAGTGGGACAGTATTCTAATCAAAAAGTTTAAGTAGCTGTACTTGATCCCTTAGGACTTCACGCGCTCCATATAGCTTCCATTAGAAGTATCTACACGTACAATATCGCCTTCATTTATGAATAAAGGCACTCGAATTTCAGCTCCTGTTTCGATGGTAGCTGGCTTGTTCGCGTTGGTTGCCGTATCACCTTTTAAGCCTGGTTCAGTGTATGTAATTTTTACTTCAATGCTTGGCGGCAATTCCATAATCAATGGTCGTTCCTCCTGCGCGTGATACAATACATCAACATTCATACCTTCTTTCAAATACTGCGCCCCTTCTACAAAATCTTCTTCTAAAGATACTTGATCGTACGTTTCTGTGTTCATAAAATGAAAACCCATATCGTCCTTGTATAAGTATTGAAATTTGCGACGCTCTATACGGACGATGTCAATTTTATGTCCTGAAGGGAATGTGTTATCCACCACTTTACCGTTCGTCAGACTCTTCAACTTTGTACGCACAAATGCAGGTCCTTTACCAGGCTTCACGTGCAAAAATTCGACGACAGAATAAATATCATTGTTATAGTTGATGGTCAATCCATTACGGATTTCAGAAGTACTTGCCATGCTAATTTGGTTTACTTTTTTCAAAAAATCACGCGAAGATACATTATTCAACGCACTCTCGCCTTTAACGTACGATTGAAATCACACGCTTTTTATAATCCATCCAGAACGAACGACTAAAGTCATTCGCTTTTGTTATCTTTTCTCTCCCTCTCCAAACTCTCACTCCTCTCGAAGCTCTCCTAATACGCCCACGTTAAGTAGATAGCTCCCCAAGTATAGCCACCACCGAAAGCCGTCAATACAAGTTTGTCGCCCTTCTTCAATTGCTCTTCCCAATCGTACAGGCAAAGCGGTATCGTTGCAGCAGTCGTATTACCGTATTTATGAATATTGACCATGACTTTTTCCATCGGAAAATCTGCCATTCGAGCAACGGATTCAATGATACGGATGTTCGCTTGATGCGGAGCTAACCAAGCTAGATTGTCTTTGTCCAGTTGATTGCGTTCCATTACTTCTTTCACCACACCTGCCATACCAGAAACGGCCGCTTTAAAAACAGGTCGTCCGTTTTGGTAGATGAAATGCTGTCTTGCTGCTATCGTTTCCGCACTTGCTGGATTGACAGAACCTCCCCCTAGTTGATGCAAATTGTGCTGCCCTACCCCATCGCTATACAACTGCGCATCATGTAGACCGTTCCCTTCCTCATTTGGTTCTAACAAAACTGCGCCTGCTCCGTCTCCAAACAAGATACAAGTAGAACGATCGGTATAATCTACAATAGAAGACATCTTGTCTGCGCCTACTACAATGACTTTTTTCTGTGCGCCTGATACAATGAACTGTGCGCCCGTATTCAAAGCGAATAAGAAGCCCGAACAAGCCGCACCTAGATCAAAGGTAAACGCATTTTTTAGCCCTGTTTCGTAAGCAATTAAATTAGCAGTATCTGGAAAGTTATAGTCGGCTGTTACCGTCGCGCAAATGAGTAATCCAACCTCTTCGGGATTCGTATTCGTTTTCTCTAATAATTCTTGTACGGCTCGAACTCCCATGTAAGATGTTCCCAATCCGTCACCTTTCAAGATGCGTCGAGTCTCGATGCCAGTTCGCGTCCGAATCCATTCGTCGTTGGTATCGACCATGGTTTCGAGTTCTTTATTGGTAAGTTCGTAGTCGGGTAGATAGGCACCGACGCCTGTTATTGCTGCTGTTACTGCCATAATTCTTGTATCTTGAGGGGGAAATTCATTGATAAAGTAAGTAGATATTGTGATCGCAAAATCGGGCGAAAGGTATAAAATGTTGCTGCGTTTTCCCAATCTTGTCGTTTTTGAACGGTGTTTCTTACGATTCGATGTCTTTTTTTCCTATCCATTTTTGAACTAATAATAGCTTTTGAACGATGCAACCAACTAAATCCATTCTTCTATTTCTAGGTACTATTTGTCTATTCTGTAGTACGTCTTTACTGTATGGTATGAGTTATTCCACCGACTCCTTACCCAACATCATCTATATTTTAGCAGATGATTTGGGCTATGGAGATGTATCTTGCTATAATGAACATTCAAAAATACAAACCCCTCACCTAGACCAACTGGCAGCCGGTGGCATGAAATTCACGGATGCACACAGTGGTTCTGCTGTCTGCACACCAACACGATATGGAGTATTGACTGGTCGCTATGCTTGGCGCAGCCGATTGGAGCAAGGCGTGACTTGGAGCTATAGTCGACCGTTGATTGATCCCAATCGACTGACCGTAGCCGATGTGCTTCATTCGAAAGGCTATCAGACAGCTTGTATCGGCAAGTGGCATTTAGGCGTTGACTGGGGAATGGATGCAGTTACTAGCGCAATCGATTTCTTTCAACCCTTGCATCAAGGACCTTTAGCGTATGGATTTGATTACTTTTTCGGCATCGCTGCTTCCTTGGACATTCCACCTTATTTGTATATTGAAAATGATCGAATTACGGCAGCTCGGATTGACACAATAGCAGCCAGTGAAGTGCCAGCGTTTTGGCGAGAAGGACCAATTGGGAATGATGTTAACATAGAAGAAGTGCTTCCCACATTTACACAGAAAGCAGTCGATTATATAGAATCAGCAGCCAAAAAAGAACGACCTTTCTTTCTGTATTTTCCGTTGCCTGCTCCACACACGCCCATCGTACCGACCGAAGCTTTTCAAGGCAAGAGCCATACAAATGCCTACGGTGATTTTGTGCTGATGGTAGATGATGTAGTCGGTCAGATCATGGAAACCTTAGCACAAACAGGCGAGGCAGATCATACGTTGATTATTTTCACAAGCGATAATGGATTTGCACCTTATGCGAATCTAGAAGAACTCATACAGATGGGTCATCAACCTAGCTCTATCTATCGAGGACATAAAGCCGACATTTACGAAGGTGGTCATCGAGTGCCGTTTATCGCTTCTTGGACAGATAAAATAAAAGCTGGAAGTACCTCCGAAGAGACGATTTGTCTCACTGACTTTATGGCGACCGCTGCCAACCTTGTAGGAGCTAACTTATCAGAAACAGAAGCAGAAGATAGCTACGACTTGACACCAATTCTTTTTTTCGAATCGTACAACGCACCACTTCGAGAAGCGACCATTCATCATTCTGTCAACGGTTCTTTTGCGATTCGGCGAGGCAAATGGAAACTCAACTTTTGTGGAGGTTCAGGTGGATGGTCATTTCCCACCCCAAAAGAAGTAGAAGCTAACGATTTGCTTCGTTTACAGCTATTTGATTTAGAAAATGATCCGAGTGAACAAGTCAATTTAGCCACTGAAAAACCCGAAATTGTTGAGCAACTGACTACTTTGATGCAATCCATAGTGGACAACGGCAGAAGCACCGCTGGAACACCTCAGAAGAATGATCGAACAGTTAGTTTTAAGAAGTGATAGTCTATCGAATTGCACGATATTTCGCAGAACGAGCCCCATCAATTCGCGTCATTACCTGAATGACTTTGTTCTTTTCTGCCATCGGTGCGTTGCCAAAAATCTCCGTGATTTCGGCAGATTTGGCATCGCTAAATGTTTGTAACACCATCGCATTAGGATAAGAACGTTGGACGTCAAGTAACGACTGTAAGGCTTGATTAATGACCGCACGCGCAGCTACGGCATCCTCTGCCATCAAGTCCAATCCTTGACGGTGGTAGTCGTACATCGCCTGTCGATAGTTGCGCGTTCTAGGTGATAGCATATTCTCTGCCAACCAAAAACGATTGATTTTGCCATCTTGTGCGCGCCAGCCTGCTGCTTCGGTGACTGCTGCGGAAATAGCTGGTGGAATATTCGTCACGATCTCTTGCCCAATTTTGAAATACGACTCTCCACCCATCGGCGAAAATGAATCGTAGTCCAAGCCAATCATCATATAGGCGTAGAAAGCTAGAGTTGCCGTCAAGTTATCATTGAAGGTATTTTGGTTGAAAATGAGAGGCTGATATTGCTCATAATCAAACCAAACGTTTTTGTCTTGGAAGTTGAACATCACTGTTTCTTCTCCACTCTCATAAATTGGTCGTGTCGACTGAATCGCAACCTCTGCAATAAAGCGCGTTGGCGACAATTCTTTACTCACATTGATGACAATACTGCCTTTGATGCGCTCTTCTTCCTCGTAGACATCATTCGTCCATTTGGTATTATTCATGAACTCTTGCACCGCCTGCTCGAAGGTCTCGAAAATGCGCGGATCAGCCGTTTGTAGCGTCGGCGTATTGACGGTGACTTGAAAGTTGAGTTCCTGTGCGTTGGCAGAAAAAGTGAGTATAGAGAGAAAAAATCCTAGAATTAGATAGTTCATTTTTATCAGCTATTAGCTTTTAGCAATTAGCCTTTAGCAGAGTCTGTATCGAAACCTAGATTATTTTCTATAATTTGGTTCACGATGTCAGTAGCTACGGCGGTCTTGCTTTTTAATTCAAAATTTAGTTGTCGTCCGTCGGCGTGCAAAATGGTAATCTTATTTGTGTCGTGTGCGAAGCCTGCACCTTTGTCTTGCAAAGAATTCAGAACAATAAAATCAAAGTTTTTGCGCGTCAGTTTTCCTTTTGCATTTTCGATGGCGTTGTTAGTTTCTAAGGCAAAACCAATTAAAAACTGATCGTTGCGCTTCGATTGTCCTAGGTGTGCAGCGATGTCCTTTGTCCGCACCAGATTCAACTGCAAGGTATCACCAGATTTTTTGATCTTGTGATCGGCAATTGTCGCTGGTCGATAATCAGCAACGGCAGCAGTTAAAATCGCGCCAGTGCATTCTGGAAATAAGCGTTGAGCCGCCTGAAACATCTGTTCTGCACTTTCCACATGATGCATGTTAACGCCAGCCTGCTGCGTCGTCAAATTCGTCGGACCACAGACTAGCTCAACTATCGCGCCTCGACTTGCCAGCTCTTCTGCCAGCGCAAATCCCATTTTACCTGTCGAACGATTCCCAATGAAACGCACTGGGTCAATCGCTTCGTGTGTCGGTCCAGCAGTTATTAAGACTTTTTGACCATTCAAAGCGGTTTTGGGTTGAAAGAACGCGCTCATCTGCTCGACGATCTGTTCAGGTTCTGCCAATCGCCCAGCCCCGACCAAACCACTTGCCAGTTCACCATGACCTACATCTATCAAGTGGTTGCCGTAGCTCAATAGTCGTTGCACATTTTGCTGTGTTGCTGGATGCTCCCACATATCCAAATCCATTGCTGGTGCGAAAAAAACAGGACAACGTGCCGATAAATAGACCGCTGCCACCATCGTATCACAGATGCCGTTCGCCAATTTTCCTAAAGTCGTTGCCGTAATCGGTGCTATTACTATGGCATCTGCCCACAGTCCCAGCTCCACATGATTGTTCCAGCCAGATTTGGAACTGACTTCGTAGTAGACCTCGCGATTGGATAAGGTGGAAAGCGTGAGTGGACTGATGAATTTGGTCGCCGCTTCGGTCATTAAGACTTGCACTTCTGCACCTGATTTGATGAGTAAGCGCGTGAGGAAAGCAGCTTTGTAGGCGGCGATGCTGCCGCAGATGGCGAGGATGATTTTTTTGTTTTTCAAATAGATAGTATTCGTTTATGGATCATAGCTAGTAATTTTGGTGTGATTTTACTCTTTCAGACACACCTATCAAATCGAAGATACGACCTTTCACTACTTTAACGAGATTTCTTAGCTCAAAGGTTCACGTTCTACATCACCCGCCACTTTCTCTCGCACCGCCTCCACCTCCTGCTCAAATACCTTCACCAATTGCTTCGACATTGTTTTTGTGTAATCATTGTAGGCTTGCCAAGTATTAGATGAAACCTTTCCGTAATGCTCCAACTCAAAGCAAACCAAATTGAACAAGCCATAAAAATGAAGGAAAGGGGTGTTGTCGGAAATGAGTGTTTGAATGTCTGCCTTGTCGATGTTCTGACAGGAATTATCTTTCGTGAACTGTCCCATGATTTTGAGTATGGCTAGTTCCACTGCTCGCGCTTTGCCAGGTCGCATGAGCCGCTGATAGCGCTTGCGGTCGGTAAAAAAGCTACCTGTTCGGGAAGGAATAGTGGTGGCAAAAAAGATAGCCATAGAAATCATGCCACCAGCGTATAAGATGACACCGCCTGGTCGACCGATCAGATAAGCAGCAACAAAACAGAGGGCAGCAAACAGGACAGAAGCTATCGATCCAGCTAATAATACCTGCGCGAACTTTTGAGCATTATCAGGGCTATCTCCTACTGGCGAAGTCGCTGCTACGCCTCCATAATAGTTCAAATCAGTATTCCAGTATCGTTTGACCTGACCATTTTCTCGTTTCCACCCAAATGGTCTAACAACGAACAACTCAAACTGAAACCCATTTTTCAGTCCAATCAGTAGATGTCCTAATTCGTGTGCTGCTAAAGCAACAAATCCCATTACGATAATGCCAGCGATCATAACGTATTTCCCAGCGGTAGTGGTCGGCTTTAGGTTTTCTACAAATTCTAATTGGGTAGAAAGGACAAGTATTCCAATGATGGAGGCAAATAGCACTGACCATTCTAGATATCGAGTATAAGTGAATTGTTCTTGCGCTGACATATTATTATTGGCAATTCAGTAATTGTTTCCTTTTAGGAAAAGAGACTATTCCTCATTCCTCTCCCTCTATTATCTGCTTTACTTGTTCTTCTGAAATGCCTAAAGAACTGGCTATTACAGCTATTGGAATATTGTTCTTAATGAGTCCAATAACCATCGCTCTTTTACTTTGCTCAATGCCTTGTTCAATTCCGCGCTCAATGCCCTGTTCAATTCCGCGCTCGATGCCTTGTTCAATTCCGCGCTCAATGCCTTGTTCAATTCCGCGCTCGATGCCTTGTTCAATTCCGCGCTCGATGCCCTGTTCAATTCCGCGCTCAATGCCTTGTTCAATTCCTTTCTCCACTCCTTCTTCAAATCCTTTCTGCATTCCTTCCTTATACTTTTCTTTAATCAATTCTTCCGCATCTATCATTAATGTATGCTGCTCACTCGCAATGTCTCGTAATCTTTTTAGATACCTTTTATAGGCGATTCTTTCCTCATCTGAAAGATTCATGGCATCTAATTTCTTCTTAGCTTCACTCAATCCTTTGGCAGAGAAATTTTCAGGCAACTCACTATTCTTTAGAAAATATATCCATTCATCCAACTTATCCTGAATTACTCCATCAAATTGATCCACTTTGATAATCCAATATTCAGGATAGATTTCGAAAGCTTCTTCCACCCCATATTTCTCTTTTTGAACTTTGGCTAAACTTAATACATCACCAGTATGAATACCTTTAAATTGGTTAACACCATGATAGACATAGTCATCTCCCTGCCCCAAATCAAAATAGGCAATGGTTATAGAAATTACTTTCTTGACTTTGGCATACTCATCCCCTTCACTAATGTACTCTGTGATCACTTTTGATGTGCCATACAGAATTCTGTGGAAGTAATCGTATTCCTTACTATTTTGAACTTCAATGATGATTAGTTCACCTTGCGTGTCTTCCACGAAGATATCAACTCGATTGTGTTTGTCATTTTCATCGGCTTTGTTTCCTTCACTCTCAAGTATTTTTATAATCTTAATATCTTCTGAGAGTAGTTCGCTCAAAAAACCTTCAAGCACATCAAAATTTGCCTTGTCTCTAAGCAACTTTTTCATTGCCCAATCAAATCGTACTAATCGCTTTCCTTGCTGCATAGTCTAGAAGTAATCTATTCTTGTTATATTCATCATCTACCCCTAACTCAACAAATACTAAAACCATAAGTTTTTTTTTGGACTTATCGTCTATCGTGTACTCAACTTCTCTTTCGTCTTTAAACTTGATAAATACGTCACCAAATTGACCAACTCCTCCTGCGACATTGCGGTATGTAGGTTGGCAGTCATCAAGGATTGCTCCATGGCTTCTTTGGACGCAATTTCGTTTTTCGCAATCGTTTGAGAGGTGCCACCCATCATTCTCAAGATAATATCATCCTCTGTTTCACTACTGATATAGCCACTAAATACGTCGCCAGATTTTGTTTTGATGAGATAGCCTTCGTAACCAAAGTTGATACCTGCGCTAGGATAGAATATCGCTTCGTAGATCGCTTGCTTCGCCAGTTTAGATCCAATTTCGCCCAAACCTGGACCAAATTCGATACCTTCACCCTCTGCTTGGTGACAATTCGCGCAGTAAGTACGGTAGACCGCTCTTCCCAACGTCACATTACCGTCCATAGCAATCAACTCTTCAACAGGAGGCAATTCAACACCAGCATTTCGAGCTTGCAATACTTTGAACCCAGTTGCTTTCACTTCGGTCGACCAAGAGTTGATAAGTTTAAACGCCACCGCTTCTTCTAGCAAAGTTGGTAGCTTTTTCTGCTCAATTAAATCCGCTAATATATGCTGCCCTTGCCAACTACTTCCCAGTGCTTTCGCTGCCAGTTGTCGTTCGTAGGCAGAGCGGTTTTCATCGTTCATGATCGTTTGTAGCAACTTCATATTGTAAGGAACTTCCGAACGTCCCATAAGTGGAACGATGATGTCCTTTTGTTCTTTCGATAAGGATTCGTAATGCGCTTTTAACTGTTTTGCATCCGCATTTTCGATCAATGTCTTCACGGCTTCATACTGCAAGTCTTTATCGGGATGATTCAATGCCATACGGATGAGCGCGTCCGATTGATCGGTCAATTTCATGCTACGAATAGCGTCTATCCAAGCGGCTGTTCCCTCTATACTCGGCAGAATGCGCTGCACAACAGCACGTGCTTGCGGCATTTTTTGGTCGTAATTCGGGCTCAAATTGGCTAAAGCATAGGCAGTCAAATCTTCTTGATGTGGATGTTCGCCTTCTAATA
>CAYLPW010000044.1:14400-25455 GCA_964385665.1 uncultured Saprospiraceae bacterium | reverse complement strand
AGTAGTTCACTAGCCTTTTTCACAAACTGCTCTAACTCTTGTACTTGCATCGTATATAAACCATGCAATACTTCCTCCACGCTGAACTCTTTAACATTTCTAGCTACCTCTGCCATAAGTTTTCTTTCCTACAAATATAAGGTTTTTTGATCGCCTGACCAAAGCAGTAAAAATTAGAAAAGAGTTGAACGGTCTAAGTTCAACTCTTTATCTATCTGTTAATCTGCAACTAATTCATTACATCTACGCACTCGCTGAAGAAGGCTTATACTGCGATTTTTTCTCTTTTGTGCAAATCGGAGAAGCAGACTCGTTTTCGATATGGACACTCACTACCTCACCAATATGAACAGTGTGATCGCCTGCACTCACGCTTTTATTCTTGTCGATCTTGCACGTAAAATGTCCAATCGTGCCATGTAGAATCAGTTCATTATCCTTGATTAAGTAGTCTACACCATTGATCTTTCCGTCCTCAATCGTCGAATCGCCACCAAACTTTTCAATCCAATCTTCTTGTGCCGATGTTAAAATATGTATCGTAAAATGCTGACTATGGTCAATCGTTTCGTTCAAGTCCGACTGCATCTCGACAGCGATAGCGACCATAGCTGGTTCAAAGGAAACTTGTGTCAACCAATTGATCGTTCCGGCAGCTATAAAATCTTTTTCGCGTGTTTTGAGTTCTTCTCCTGGTTTTAGAGCGGTAACAACGTAATACCCGTAGGTCAGTTTTTGGAGAATTTGATTGTGCTTATTCATTCGTGATGATCTTTTAATTTAATAAATTTTACTCTTTGATGAACATAACTTTTAACTGTTAGTAAGCTTTTTGTTTAGTTCACCTATATCACTAAAACCAGATGACCGAATAGATGTTCTGTTTTCCTGCCTACCTCTACCGCCCCAATCCGTTTCATTTCCTTACTTTTGGTCAAAAAGATGGCTGCCTTTCTTTCCGCTAAACATATTGGACTGCTACTTGGTCCTTTTATTTTCCTGCTGACCTATTTTGGTGTATTTCAATTTATGAATCCGAGTGCAGACATCGTGATTGGTATTGCGATGTGGATGGTGATTTGGTGGATGACAGAAGCAACACATATTGCCGTGACTGCTTTGCTTCCCTTGACCTTGTTCCCGTTGTTGGGTGTCATGGATTTGAAGTTGGTAACGCCACATTACGCGCACCCGATGATCTATTTGTTTTTCGGTGGTTTTGTCATTGCATTAGCCTTGGAGCGCGTTAATTTGCATCGGCGTATCGCTTTGAATATTCTTAAACTAACGGGCACACGAGCTGACGGCATCATTTTAGGCTTCATGGTTGCCACTACCCTATTGAGCATGTGGATTTCCAATACCGCAAGCACCGTGGTCATGCTGCCTATCGCGACCTCTGTTATTCAATTGCTCATCAATGACGAAGATGGCTACTCCAAAAATGATCGCCGATTTGCACTTTCCATTTTGTTAGGCATCGCCTTCGCTGCTAATATCGGTGGAACGGCGACGCCCATCGGAACACCTCCGTCTGTCTTTGTTATTGGATTGTTGGAAGAGCAGTACGATATTCAAATCAGCTTCGCCAAATGGATGTCTTTTGGTGTACCGTTTTGCTTTACGTTGATGGGATTGACATATTTAGTTTTAGTCAAAGTCATTTATCCAAACGGCTTAGGGCGTTTAGAGGATTCGGAGCAGTTGATTCAGACAGAGTTAGATAAGTTGGGGAAAATGAGTCGGAGTGAAGTATTGACGGCTGTTCTCTTTTTTTTGGCTGCGTTGGGCTGGATACTACGTGCTCGTCTCAATGTTTGGTTCGATTGGTCGCTAAGCGATACGAGCATTGCGATGATCGTGGCGATGCTTATTTTTGTGGTGCCTTATGACTTCAAGAAGCGAGAGTTTCCCCTACGTTGGTCGGATACGTCTCGCTTGCCATGGGGCATTCTGGTTTTGTTTGGAGGCGGGATTGCCTTAGCTGCGGCGTTGGACGAAGCTGGCATCGTCGATTTGGTGGGCGGTTTTATTGCTTCTAAAAGTACTTGGTCTGTGTTTTTAATGACGCTTGTCTTAATCACACTAATGCTCTTCATGACAGAACTTATCGGAAATTTGCCTTTAGTGACGGTTCTCTCGCCCCTGATAGCAGGTTTGGCTATTCCCCTCAATATTCCGATGCTTCACATCCTGATTCCAACGACCTTGGCAGCCAGTTGTGCGTTTATGCTACCAATGGCAACACCACCCAATGCGATCGTTTTTGCGAGCGGACACATTAAAGTGATGGATATGGCGAAGGCAGGTATCGTGTTGAATGTGTTGTCGGTGTTGCTATTGACAGGGTTGGCTTACTTTGTGTTGCCGTTGTTGTTTTGATACGTTGTGCTTATTTTTACTTCAATACCCTTCAATATCAAGGTTTCATAAGTTTACTTGCGTTAACTCTCGATTAAAAATACTATATTAGTGTATAAATCAAAACTATGACAACCACTTCTTACTCATTAGATACTGTTATTGTACCCATTACAACGGTTGACGGAGATGCTATTATTAATAAGGAAGTATTCGGTAGTCTGTTAAATGGCAGAGATTATATACTAATTGGTACTCAACTACTTTTTGAGCGTGATCAAAAATATTTCATCACTACTATTGATGAGCGTGATACTTATATAAGTGATGATTATCAATTACTTCCTGAAAACGCACCCTATCAGCTTATACAAGGTCAACTAATATTTATAGCTTCTCCTTTAGATAAGCATCAGTCTACACTAAGCAATTTACATGGTTTATTTTTCATGTTTTTGAGAGAAAATAAAATAGGACAACTTAGGTTTGCCCCTCTTGATGTTCACTTCGATAAAGAAAATATTTTTCAACCAGACTTGCTGTTTGTTTCCAATGAGCGCAAAGAAATTATTCAAAGATTTATTCATGGTGCTCCTGACCTGATTGTGGAAGTACTTTCCTCCAACAAAAATCATGATCTAGGCACAAAAAAAGACGTATACGGAAAATACAATGTGCTAGAATATTGGGCAATCAACTACGAGCAAGAAACCCTGAGTCAATACCTAAATGAAGAACTTGTACTAAAGCTAGAACGCACCTACCAAGCTAACGAAACAGTGCAGTCGAAAGTACTCCAGGGATTTTCGTTTTTATTGAGCGATATATTTGAAGAGTAGAACACTGTAATCTTTTTTTAGAGCTGTATGATTTTGAAACATGTAAGACACATAAGATCACCTAAGGAGTATAGATATGTGACGTTCATGGATTCGTAAGTAATAACCTTTATATAAACTTAGAAATGTCCAATCTTCAGGTCTTTTTCTTTTGAAACGATCAATAGAGTCATTCTTTTTTACCTAATCCAACCGAAACTGCCCAGCTTTCACCTCTTCCCCATGTTTCTGCCAAATCAAATTATTCGCCAGATCAAACAAATGCGCTTCGGACTCAAAAAAGTGCATCATATAGCCTGCCGTATTGACGAAACAAACCAAATCGCCTTTTTCGGGTAACTGCTCAATCGTAATTTTTCGCTTCAATAAAACATCGCGCTCCAAACAGTACGCACCAGTAAAATAGACGCCGACAGGTGAAGCTTCCTCTTTTTCTTCTTGAAAAATGACCGTTGGGTCGAGCAAAAAGTCAGCACTGGAACTGTACATTTGGGTCATGTTCATGCCCAATCCAATGTGCCAATCACCACGGCTATCTTGTTTTCGATGAATGACTTTAGCGACCGTCATACCCGTTCGATCCAATAAAGAGCGTCCTGGCTCTAAGCGGATTTCAATGTTCAGTTGTCGCGCTCGTTCGGCGACGCTTCTTTCTTTCTGTTCGACTTGTAACACTTGGTCGAGGAAAGTCGCTCGTGCTGATTCATTGTAATATGGATAGGTTTTTAGTTTGCCTTGCAGTTTGCCGTCTATCATTTCATAACCCAACCCGTCATTTCGGTACGTAATCGGTGGATGCTCTCCACGAACAGCAGCTTTTAGCGTCGCCTGAAATGCTTCCCATTGTTCCCCACTTTCTAAATAGTTCATCAATAACCCACCGCCAATATCTAGAAACTCAACACGGTAGCCCGAAACTTTCAACTGCTCAGCAATAGCAAACGACTGATGCATGGCTTGTCCACGCTGTTCGATAGAATACCCGTCCAAGTGAAAATGTAACCCCTTGAAATTCAGTTTATTGTAGCTGTGAAAGTCTTTCTTCATGAACGTCACAAAGTCGTCCACATCAAAGCCAAATCGACTATATAATTTGACATTGCTCATCCAAAAACCACTAATACGACAGCCGACAATTGCTTCTTTATTTAGCTCTTTAGCGATGCGTTCAGTCAGCGCACATTCGTCAGTATTATCTAAAATAATCAACACCTCAGACTCCACCGCCAATCGAATCGCACGTTCTTCTTTGATGGCGGCTGTAAAAACCAATCGCTCGGCTGGAACACCTAATTCTAAACACTGCTTTAGCTCCTGATAGCTTGCCGTATCAACCCCAAAACCTCCGTCGCGTGCTTGTGTCACAAAGGCTTTACACTTATTCGCTTTACGCGCAAAAAAGACTTGAAAGTTAAGTTGATGTTGTTCAAAAACGTCCGCATATTCTTCATAATTCTTCGCCAAGGTCGGCGTATGATGAATATTGATGGGCGAACCGTATTGTTCGATCAATGCTTGTAGGGTATCTGGGGTTTCAAACAATTGCTCCATCCAATCGGCGCGAAGTGGCGTTAATGGAGGATACGTAATTTGTTCGTTTGCTATGGCTGTCATGTGTTAAGTCGTTGATTGTGAAGGAATAAGGGTCTGTTGTTCAGAAATGTCTTGAGCGACTTGAGCTGCCCATCGACTAGCAAAGTCGTTGCGTGTACGAGAAAGCGTATCGTTGTCGTAGGTGATGCCTTCTGTTGGCGTTCCATAAACCAATATACGCGTTTCTATAGTACCATCGGCTTGTATAGGATGTCCGTTTTTGTTCAAATGCAGACAACCTGGCACGAATGGAACAGTCGCTGTTTTATTTTCAAATAACTGAATGATGCCTCGCTTTTGTAAATTTCGATATAGAGGTGAATGCGTGTGCGTCAAATCTACCTTTGGAATACGGGCATCGACTACATGTTGTGCGCTCACGGCTTGTGTATCTTTCTGTACTAAAAACTCACCTGTTTCTTGATCTAACAATACTTGTGGCGAGCGCGCAAAACTAAAATCAATAAATCCAGCTTCTGCCAAAGCTTTGATTTTTCGCATATTTAAAAGTGGCGGTCCATAAGCGGTTCTATTAAAATGACCTGCATATTTTCGATGGAATAATTGTTGGCTTTCTGCTGTCAAGCGACCAAAACTATACAGCTCATTAAAGCCACTGCTGACTGCTCGCCAAACGGCACTCGCTGCTGCTAGAGGATGTTGTTCTGTTCCTTTTTCAGCTACTTCGATGTACCTATTCAAGCACTCCATGACGAAATAATTTCCCGCTTCGTTTAGTAATGTGTCTAGGTTGAAAACGGGTTCTTCTGGATGGGTTTGATGAAACTGTTGAATCTGTTGTTCGACTTGTAAAAAGTCAGTCGAATGATGCAAATGTATACCATGCGAATACATCAATTTTTCATAATACGCCACTAGTACATCTTGCTCGACTAAAGGTAAAATCTGCGTCTCGAAGTTGATTGGTGTTGATTGCTGCGCTAATTTCTTCACCATTTCTGGGGTAAAATAACGCAACTCTGGCAAATGTGTTTGTTCTGGTTCGTGTCTTGGAATCATGGGCAAGCCCGAACGGGAAAACGGATACAAACAACAAGGCTCTTTGCCAGACGGTTGATACCTCAACTGACCATTTCTATCTGTATCAAATGTACCACCTCGTCCTTCCGTCAACGCCAATACGGTATCAATAAACGTCAAGCCTAAACCTTTAATCAGCACACGTTCGTTGGCTTGAATATGTGCTAATCGTTTGGTAACGGGATAAACAAAATCGACGTAAGAACTAGCTGGGCGAGTTGCACAAAACTGCTGATATTGTTGCCGTTCCTGATTCGGGTGTGGACGTGGATGCCCAGTAGTCAGTACGACTTGCTGAAAATCGTATGCTAGTTTTTGCTGCTGTGTAGCTATGGAAAACCGTTCTCCAACTGACTCAATATCAATCACTTCCGTTTGATACGTTAAAATTTCTACATTGGAAGGTGCAGCTTGCACTAGTGCTTGATAGCCTTCCCAAAGGTATTCACCGACAACCGCACGTGGTACATAATCTCTCGGAAAATCTGAATTGAACTGTTTCTGCTTCAACCATTCTGCTAACGGTAGTGGTTTCTCTACCACGGCTTTTGGCTCACTATCGCGCCACATTTGAATATAACGTGTGTGGTAGTTCATCACCAGATAATGTGGTTGTTCCACATCGTAAATATCACCTGCTCCAAAATATTTGGAACGGTTGAATAAATGAATACACACAGGCGTTTGAATGACCTGTGCGTTCAAATGTGCCAGTAAAACTTCCAACGTATATAGCCCTTTCGGACCTACTCCTACGATGGCGATGTGATGAGGTTGTGGATGAATAAGTGTCAAATTAGGCACGTTTTAGTTGTGGCAAATGAAAGTTTTTACTAACCCAATTTTCGTTATAGATGGTATCCAAATAGCGTTCGCCTCGATCACATAAAATCAAGCCACAAGTCGCACCTGCCGCTATGTTCTTGACATATTTGCCCACTGCGCTCACTATCGCACCTGAACTTCCACCACATAGCAAGGCTTCCCGATTTAGTAGTCGATGACAACCGTCAATGCAATCCTGATCGTTGACGTGAACGACATCGTGAATCCACTCGCGCTTCAAAAATTGAGAAGGTCGTCCAGCTCCATGTCCTGGAATCAATCGCTTCCCAGCTGGAGTACCAAAAATGACACTTCCGAGTGCATCCACAGCAACCAACTTGGTCGACAACTGATGGTCGCGGATGTACTTAGCGCAGCCCATCAACGTACCACAAGTGCTGGTGGCTACGAATAAATAATCGAGTGGTCGATCAAGTTGTTCAGTGATTTCGCGTAGCGTGTGTTCATGCGTTTTTGGATTGTTGGGATTGCCGTATTGGTTTGTCCAAAAACTTCTTGGAACTGTTTTTAGCAGCTCCTGCACGCGCGCTAGTCTTGCTCCTAGATACCCTTCTGTGGGATGTGGTTGATGTACACGATTGATAGTGACACCATAGGTGCGTAGAATGTTAGCCGTCTGCTCATTCAACTTCGGGTCGACAACGACGATCAATTTAAGTTTGTAGTACAGGCACGTCTGAGCAAGACCAATTGCCATATTGCCAGAGCTACTTTCAATAATAGTGTCGCCGCGTCTTATTTTTCCCTCGCGTAACGCTTTCAGCAGTATATTCAGTGCGGTGCGATCTTTAATACTTCCTCCAGGATTGAGGTATTCAGACTTACCATAAAAATTAATACCAGTATTGGGATAAAGTTGCTTTAGGTGAACGAGTGGCGTATTGCCAACTGTTGCTAACACTCCTTCTGCGGCATAGGAAGAGGCGTGCAATGCGGGTACATATTG
The DNA here is from genome assembly GCA_964385665.1 of uncultured Saprospiraceae bacterium. GTDB lineage: Bacteria > Bacteroidota > Bacteroidia > Chitinophagales > Saprospiraceae > JAAUTG01. Next base: position 17,829 of record CAYLPW010000044.1, on the reverse strand, counting down.
CATAGATTTGATCTTATTGTATTGTCTAATGAATTTCCAAACAGGTCGCTTGGAAGTTTACGTAAGTGCCAACTTAGCTGTGTCGATACAACGGGGATCGTATGGCTGTGTTCGCCTAATCGTCAACTTTTTTGTATGAAAGCAAGGTTAGCTTTAACACATAATTTACTAATAATCAGTATTTTGTGAGAATTAACATTTCATGTTGGAATTAGATAGGTTTTCTACTCAATAGTCAGGAAAACCTGGTATTGTGAGCTACTTTTGAACCTTTTTCTTGGTTCGTCTAATCGGTTCTCCATTCATCGCTTTTTGAATTTTATTCATCGACCAGTTCCATTTTTTATAAATGGCTTCTGGTTTAGGATAGTCAATAGTAGCGCGAACGTCTGCTTCCAACATCCAAGGAGCTTGGACACGAGCGTCGTCGATAGTTGCAATTTCAGGCACATAGGTTTTCACGTATTCCCCTTTTATGTCGTACTTCACCCCTTGCCAAACTGGGTTGGTATACCAAATTTCCATCGCTTGCGTGTTCCAGTTCAGCCAATTGCTACAGACATCATAATCCAACAAATGCGACTCAAACCAGGCTGCGCCCCACCGCCAATCGACTTGATAGTCACGACATAAAAAAGAGGCACAATTAACGCGTCCGCGATTGGACATGAAGCCAGTTTGAATCAGTTGTCGCATGTGTGCGTCGACGAATGGAACGCCAGTCTTGCCGTATTTCCAACGCTCGAATAGCTCGTAGTTTTCGTTGAAGGTGGTTGGATTTCGATCATAGATGCCTCCTAATTGGAACATCTTATTGCCGTAGCGCAAGCCCAAAAACTGGAAATAATCGCGCCACAATACTTCAAAGATCAGCCAATACGTGCCAGCGGTTTTTTTGACTTCTTGCTCGTATTTTTTTACCGCATGGTAGACCATACGTGGCGATAAGCAGCCTGTGGATAGATAAGCAGATAGTTGTGAACTGTATTCTGTTCCCAAGGAGCGATTGCGGGTATATTTGTAGTGTTGAATGAGGTCAGTTTCAAAGGTGTAATAGTTGAGGCGTTCCAAGCCTTCGGTTTCGCCACCTTCCATCATGAGTTCTTCCACCTCTTGTTCTTCCTCACTATAACCCAATTCGCTCAGCGTCGGTAGTGTCCCCCACTCTCTCCAGTCGACAACCGAAACGGTATCAGGCTCTTCAAACAAGTCGCGCACTTTTGCTTGGGAAGTCAACGGCTTCCGAAAGTCCTTAAATTTCTTCGGAATTTCATCAATTGGCGTCGGCACATCATCCAAATGGTACAATGTTCGCCCCCAAATCGTATGAAACTCAATCAACGTATCCTCTACGGCTGTGGCTACCTCTTGCTCCTCCGCTAATTCTTCCGCCGCAATTTCTTTTTGCACATAGATCGCACTCGCTTTTACTGTTGCAGCCAATGCAGGAATCACGTCTTTGGCTTTGCCTTTCGCCACATACAAGTCGCCGTCCTTTGTCTTCAAATTTCGACGTAGATCGCTTATACTTTGCAACAAAAAAACAGCCCGTTTTGCATCTGTTTTTCTGAAACTGAACTCATTCAATACCTTGTAATGTCTGGGATCAAAGCAGTAGACAGGTAGAATTTGGTCGTGCTGCTCTAGAGCGCGACATAGCACTTCATTGTCGTGTAGACGCAAGTCATAGCGAAACCAAACGATAGCGATGTCGGGAGCAGTTGGCATCAGGAGATAGGTTTAGTTTTGGATGTTGACTTTGTTGCCGTTTTTACTTTAGGTGTTGCTTTTGCTGTTGTAGTCGTTGCTTTCTTTTTGTGTCGTTTTACAGGTCCTTTCCGCGACCCATGTTTTTCGTACACCTTTGATGCCAATTCTTTGGTTTCGGGTAATTTTTTGATCGTCCACAAGCGGTTGCGCATTTCTTTGGAACTTTCTTTCCAATCGACGATGGGCATAGGATAACCTTCGAGTGGCTCGTCGACGTGTCCGATAATTTCTTTCGCCGAATACTTCCGAAGTTCTGGAATCCACTGTTTAATAAAAACCGTTTCTGGGTCTTGGTCGATAATTTGCTTCGTTGGACTATAAATCCGAATCGTATTGATACCGACGACGCTGGCTTGCATTTGTAGCTGACTGATGTGAATGCCTGGCTCGTAATCCGTGTACAACTTCGCCATTGGGTAGTTGATGTCCTTCCAATTCAAGTGCATGGAATGACACGCAAACGAAGTCAACATCGCGCGCATCCTGAAATTGACAAAACCAGTGGCGCGCATACAACGAATGCAAGCGTCCACCATCGGGTAGCCTGTAAATCCTGTTGTCCAAGCTTCCAGAAAGTCTGCGCCAGCTTCATACGCTAACGCTTCATAAGCTGGATTCAGGGCTTCAAATTCCATTTGTGGTTCAGTCTCCAATCGTTGGATAAAATGATCGCGCCAATGCAAACGGGACAAAAAAGAGGTCAAAGACGATTTCCATTTGCCACTGTAAGGTGCTTCCTCTTCCGCTAATTCTTCTTTTCGAGCTTTGGTGGCTTGATAGACAGCGCGTCCGGTGATCGTACCCCAAGCAAAATGTACTGACATCCGCGAGCCTGCCGTAAATGCGGTCAAGGGTGAACTAATGCCGCCACGATAGGACAAACTTCTACGATAGAGGAAGTCGCTCAAGGTTGCTTCGGCGGCGGATTCACTGACGGATTGAACGTACTGTTGTTGCTCGGCATTGAGTGAGTAGCCACAGTCTTCTATTGTTAGGTGCTGCTCTTTGGGCAACGCCATCGACTGCCAAGCTTCGGGAATGCTTAGATTTTGAAGGTCAGGAATGGGTAGCAAGTCCGCGAACGTGAAAGCTGACCACAATTTATGTCGCGTATTTCGATCTTTTAGGGCGCGAAACACACCTGTTTGCCGCTCTTCGATTAGTTGAACACCTTTATCTGTACACCAAGCACGCACGGCTTCGTCTCGTTTGTAGGTTCTATTTGTACCTATTTCTTCATGTGCATAAATAGCTTGAAACGGGGCTACTGCGTAGAGTTCCTCCAACGTTTGCACCACTTCTCCTCTAATGATCGCAATGTCTTTATCTTGTTGTTGCAGTCGGTCGCGTAGATCGTGCAATGCATCTGTGATAGCGTGTATATGAAATTCGGAGGTATCAGGAGCATTTAGGAAGCTAGGCTCTAGTATAAACATCGGCACCACTTCCTTCACTTCTTCTACCGCTCGGCTCAGTGCCCTATTATCTTTTAATCGAAAATCTCGCTTCATCCAATAAATCGCTCGCTTCTTCATTTTTTATGTTTTTATGGATCAGGGGTCATGAATGATGGGCTTATGGGGTTATGGGTCATAATGTATAATCATGACTTATGATCCATATTTTATGCCTTCGCTTCTCGAATATGAATTTCCTCTC
>CAYLPW010000044.1:0-14300 GCA_964385665.1 uncultured Saprospiraceae bacterium | reverse complement strand
CATGACTTATGATCCATATTTTATGCCTTCGCTTCTCGAATATGAATTTCCTCTCGTTTCACACGTACCGCATTTTCATCAGGTACGATTCGCTCACCATCACTACGTCGTATCCAGACTTGTGTAAACTCAGCACCTAATATGAGGATGATGGAACTATAAAAAACCCACAACATTAAAGAAGCTAATGCGCCAGCACTGCCAAACGTAGAAGCAGGATTGCTATTGCCGATGTAGAAACCAATTGCGTATTTGCCGATTGTAAATAGAACAGTCGTGAAGAGTGCGCCTACAAATACATGTTTCCATTTGATTTTCGCATCTGGTAGATATTTGAATAACAGCATGAAAGCGATCAATGTAATCACACCTGATACCAACTGAGGAACAACAATTGCCATCGTTTTATCTAAAAAGCCAAACGCATTGACGATATAATCAGAAAAATAAGCAGCTACTGAGTTCAGTCCTAAGGAGACTAAGAAAATAAAACCTAACCCTAAGATGAATGTCAGGGATAACAGTCGATTCTTGATGATAGACAGCAAGCCATTTTGAGGGTCTTCTTTAATGTTCCATGCCGTATTCAGTGCCATTTTTAGTTGATTGACGACTGCCGTAGCGGTAAATAGCAATACACCTATACTGATAATTGTGGCGATGACATTTTCTCCACTTTGGTAAGCATTTTGTACGATTTCTTGTAAAGATAAGGCGGTCTCTTTACCTAGTAGTCCACCTAGTTGCTCATACAATTTTCCTTGTACTGCCTCTGGTCCTAAAAAGAAACTACTCACTGCAATAACGATGACTAGCAGTGGCGCAATGGAAAATACGGTATAGTACGATAGTGCTGCTGCTAAAGTGAACACATTATCCTTAGTAAATTCTTCGGCTACTTCTTTGACAAAAGCAATCATTCGTTTAAATAGTCCTTTCTCCTGACTCATATTTTCTCTTTGATTGATATTTTCATTGGTAGAACTAAAACTCTAAATAGGATGGCAGGTTCGCATTTCAGCGAGTAGCTCTATCTAATCTTACCAAATTTATATACTTTTGGGAAGCAACTAATAGCTACTTTTTGATCCATTCCCGATATATAAGAACAATACTCCCACATCAATGGCTTCTACTGCTGATGTGTTGCTGTTGCACCTATTGGACGCAAGCAACAGATGTAGTTTTGGAGGAGTGGATAAGTACTGCCCGTCAATCTAATGTATCAGTTGACCTGCTCGATGCTGTAGAACGCTACCAGCAAGTAGGCGACCGACAAGAAGTATTAAATCACCTACTCGAGCTAGCTGATGAGAAAGCGGCACAACAGTCTGAGTCGCTGCTTATTGACCTGCAACGTCTCATTGGACAACTGTATGCGCAAGATTTTCAACAATATAATGCAGCTAAACCCTATTTAGAATCTGCTCTAGATCGGCTGTCCAAAACGAAACAGCCCGAATCTTATTTAAGCACGCTGTTTTGGTATACTCATGTTCACTACTGGCTGTTTGAAGCGGAAGCAACGACAGCACTGGCACTAGAAGGTCTAGAGCTAGCGGAAGCAACGAACGACAAGCGCAGTCAAATGCTCTTTCAACAATGGTTAGGTCAGGCTTTTGCTTTGCAGTCTGACTGGGGAAAAGCAATAGAATATTACAACCAAATGCGGCAGCTGGCTATCCAACAGGGAGATATGCCTGATTTTCAGTTTGGCGCACAACTCAATATTGCTGTCGCTCTACATAAAAGTGGACAATCGGACACCGCGCTGTTGATACTGGAAGCTGGTTTACCTTATCTGGAGGAGTTGCCAGCAGACTATGAGGGACGCAATAATTATTTGATCTGGCGCGGCGTGATGTTAGGAGCTACCGAACAGTATGCAGAAAGTGAAGCTACGCTGAAGCAAGTGATGACGATCTATGACTCGTTACAGTTACCCAATCGTCAGATGCACAGCCGTATCGAGTTGTCCAATGTGTATATTAAGCAAAACAAGCAACGTGCTGCTATTCGAGTTCTCAATGATGTATTGCAGATAGCACCAAAGAATATTACACGTTTTGAGCGAAAATATGTTCACTCTTTATTGTATCGAGCGTATCGAGAGTTACGCGATTTTGAACAGGCGATCTTTCATGGTGAAGCAGTGAAAGATGTAGATATGGAAATTGACTCGATCAATAATGCGCAGACGATTCAGGAATTGGAAAAGAAATATGAAAATGCTAAACAACAACAGATCATTGACGAACAGCAGCACGAGTTGGCGCAACGAAAGTGGTTGTATTTGGCTTTATTGTTGTCCGTGCTGTTGTTGGGTAGTATGCTTTTAGTCACTTATAATCTAAATCGTAGTAAGAAAAAGTTAGCGGAACAAAATAAAATTATTCAGGAGCAAGCAGAGGAACTACAGACTCTTGACCAACTGAAATCCAATTTCTTCATCAATGTTTCGCATGAACTACGGACTCCACTCACTCTTATCCTAGCACCTATTAATTCTATTATTAAAAGTAACACGCTCAATAACCGCAACTTTACTTTACTCAAAAAAGCACAACAAAGTGGACAGGATTTGAAGAAGATGATTGGTTCGATTTTGGATTTGTCTAAATTGGAAGCCAATAAAATGGAATTGGACGCGCAGCCTACCCTACTTTATCAGTTTACGAAACGGCTAGCTGCTGCTTTTGAGTCACAGGCAGATATTCGGAACATCACCTACACGTTTCGCTACGACGCGGATCAGGATTTGAAAGTAAATATTGACCAAGAAAAGCTCGCCATCGTCATTAATAACTTACTATCCAATGCGTTGAAATTTACTAACTCCAACGGTGAAGTTCATTTTCGAGTACGCGATCTAGGCAGTCAGTTAAAGCTGACTGTTCAAGACACAGGAAGAGGTATTCACGAGGATGACCTACCCCACATTTTTGATCGTTTTTATCAGTCCAAACAAAAAATAGATCGTGTAGAAGGAGGTACAGGTATTGGTCTATCGCTGACAAAGGAATATGTCAAACTGATGGAGGGCGACTTGATAGTCGAAAGTGAACTGGAGAAGGGCAGCACATTCACAGCTACTATCGCTAAACATGAAATGCTAGGCATTGGTAGAGAAGTAGAAATGGGCGAAGAACTGTTAGCCTCCTACGAGATGGTCAAAACAAGCACTGAACTATCTAGTATATCGAGCGGTCGTCGTCTGTTGGTGGTGGAAGATAACTCTAGTCTACGCGACTATTTGCGTACGTTGCTGTCGCCTCACTATCAAGTGTCGTTGGCTGCCAATGGACAAAAAGCATTGGAAGTACTTACTACTTTGGATCAATTGCCTGATTTGATCCTATCGGATGTAATGATGCCAGAAATGGATGGCTACGAATTGTTAGAGACGCTAAAAGCAAGTGATACGTATCGAGGCATACCTGTTGTAATGTTGACCGCACGTGCCGATCTACAAGATAAGCTGAAGGCGCTCCGTATCGGTGTAGATGACTATATGTTGAAGCCGTTTGAGGAGGAGGAATTATTGGTTCGTATTCACAATTTACTGGCTAACTCCCAGATTCGACAAGCGACGCAGCAGCTAATCAGCGTGATAGATACAGAAGAAGGGGTGCATGTACCTACGATCTCCATAGAAGACCAAACTTGGCTCACTGATGTCGAAACCTTATTGAAAGATCAACTTTCCAACAGTACTTATTCGATCACGCAGCTGGCAGGCGATATTGCGCTCAGCGAACGCCAAGTACGCCGACGCCTGAAACAACTCGTCGGCTTGTCTCCTTCACAATATTTTAAAGCCATTCGACTACAACATGCGCGACAATTGCTGGAGCAGAATCGTTACAATACCGTAGCGCAGACCGCCGCTGCTGTTGGGTTTCGGGATGCCGGGGCGTTCTCGAAAGCGTATAAGGCGGCTTATGGGAAGTTGCCTTCGGAGGTGTAATGGGATTGCTAAGCCTGAAAGGATTGGTAAGCCTCATCGTATATATCTACCTATTCGCTTACCAATCGCTCCGCGCTTAGCCATTGAAACTTAGCGTTCGTCTACCATAATCAACATCGGTTCACCGCTTAACTGTACCTCATTATTAGCTGCCGCCCGTAAACTCTTTCCTATATTTTCAAACTGACTTAACGGTTGTGCGACCAATCGTTTTGAATAAATGATTTTTGACAAATCAACTGTCTTACTTGCTTTTTCCGACAAGTCTTGTCCCTCTGGTGTTTCTGCCCAAAGCACGAACGCCCGCTTACCGTATTGATTTTTGAAAACGCCACCATTGACGCCCTCCAACTCTGTTATTTTTTGAGTAGTTACCGAATCGAAGGTATACGCCTTCATCGCTTTGTTGATGAATTGAAAAGCTTTTCCCAATTCTGTTAGTTTTGGTGGATATTGATCGTTTCCAACAATGTGTTCATACAAGCCCATCACAGCAATTTCATCGTAAGGCTTAATCGCTTTTGACGCAGGAACAATATCTGCTAAGTTATAGACATGAATCTGTCGAATACCTTGTTTTTGTGCTTCTACAAACATTTTGACGAGAAAGTTTCGCTGTAGTTCATCTGAGCCAAAATCGTACTGTAAAGGCTTGCGTGGCACATTAAATTCAGAAATAATCCACTCCTTTTTAGGATATTGCTTACCATCGTAGCCATGCTTCACCAAGACATCGTTCAACTCCTGCTTACGCGTAAACACACCTTTTACCGCCGCATCCGATGTGCGAGTAAATGTAAAGTCACCTTTCTTATTGTCCCATTTCCGAATACTGTTGTCCATGTGTGGATAGGTGTGATAACTAGCAACATCGAAGTACGCACCGCCTTTTAGGGGAAAGTTCCCTGTCACTGTTCCTCTTTCTGGTTCGTCTGTATTCCTCAAAATGGCATCTAAAAAGCTAGGATAGCCAATGCCACCAATAGCGACATACGCCTCTGGATCAATCGTTTTGATGACTTCCCAACTGATGCGCAACATACGCACGTAGTGCGTAATCGGTGCTTTGATGGCTAAATCGCAAGGATTAGGGTTTTCACTCCACCAACTTCCAGATTCTTCATTTTTGGCATACGCTGATCTGGATTTGGTCAAATCTGGTTCGTTCCATATCTCCCAAACTTTGACATAGTCTTTATAGATCGACACCGTTTTGTAGAGATAAGCAGCGTAGTAATTCTCGTCGTTGTAGGGCGTTCCATCTTGACCGTCATCCCAAATATCCTCGTATAGATTGGCGAATAGCTCAGATTGAACGCCATCGCAGTACTCCTTTTTATCTCGATGTGCTTCCTTTGGATAGCCTACAAATACCAATTGATTGATGATTCCTCTTTCCTTCGCGTGTTCCAGCGCACCTATCTTAATATCGTAGTCCCACAGGTCGCTATCTAAGACCTTCTCAGTCAATGCTTGCCGTGCCGTAGTTGCACCGACACCTTCAATTTTCATGGAGTCATTTCCCCCCATCAAGTTGCTTAAATCAAAGTCATTTCGACCTTCATGGTAGCCCATATTTACACCCATACTGAAGGGTATATCAAACGGCTGAACGCGATCATTGGCGGTGTAGTCGACTTGTGCAGTTACGGGAGAATAGAACCCTATAGATAAGGTTGCACACAGACATATCAATAGCTTATAGTACATGATTTAGTGATTTGATTCGATAGCAAATGTAGATTATTTCGGTCAATACTCAACATGCAACCATCTAAAAATCAGCTATTTACACAAATGTGTCCGTTTCAACCTACCATCCGTCCGATGCAAACTACTCACCTACCGCATCTTTGTATCATCATTATCACACACACCATATACGCCTACTACTTTATTATCTTTTTTATCTGTACACGACATCATCTATGACTGACGACGACATCTGGTTAAGCCATCTAAAGCAACTGATTGACAAACGACTAGACGACCCTCATTTGGACAATCTCACACTGGCACAATCGCTCTTTATCAGCGAACGCCAATTAGCTCGAAGAGTGAACGAATTGACTGGTTTGCCACCTCAGAAATTTGTGCGCTGCTATCGCTTGCAGAAAGCACAACAATGGTTACACGACGGTACTTACCAAACGGTAAAGTCGGTGGCAGCAGCAGTCAGTTATCGGAATATCTCCTTTTTTATCACACAATTTGAAGCCAAATTTGGAGTCCGTCCATTCCAAGTTTTGAAGCAGGCTGGTTGGCGATGATCCTTACCCTTTATTCATACATCTTTAACAGTACACCATTATGACATCGTATCGTATTTTAATTGTAGAACAAGACAGCACCCACATTAGCCAACTAAAAAAAGCACTGAAAGCCATCGGACACCAAGTGGTCGGTGTCGCAAAAACACCTACACAAGCGATTCGTATTTATCAATGCACATCAGTTGATCTAGCATTGATTGCGTTTCACTCAAATACGACTAGGTACAGCTTACAGCTAGGCACTTATTTTTATCAAGTTACGCTTCCTTTTGTCTATTTGGTAGAAAAATTGTCTTCTAATTTACTTGTAGCTGCCAATGGAACGCACCCTTGCAATTACATCACTCGCCCCTACCGCATCAATGACCTAAAAGCGACCATTACGCTTTCTATGAATACCTTTTCGCCACAAGAATCTACCATAAATAGCCGCCTACCATCCATTTCGACCAAACGCGGCATCATCTACTGCGACGATATTTTGTTCATTCAAGCAGAGCATGTGTATACCCGTATCTTTTTGAGCAACGGTACGTCCATTCTACAGCGTCAGTCGCTCAAAACAGTACTCGATCAGTTGCCCAAACATTTGTTCGTACAAACACATCGTAGCTACGTCGTTCATATTCAGAGAGTAGAACGGATGCAGTCGGAGCGTCTTTACATTGGACAACATCAGATTCCATTGAGTCGGCAGCGGCGGAAGTTAGTACAGCAATGTGTGAAGAATAGAGCTGCGACGTGAGCATTTGGTTTTCTGAGGTCTTACGTAGAGGAGTGATCAGGTTACTCCTCTACCACTAATAACTTCTGGTGCAGTGTATGCTCGCCGACTTGAAGGGTCAATACATATACTCCACTTACTAGATTGGTTACATTTGGATTCAAATCGTATTCACCTGCTAACTGATACTCATCAACTAGCATCTGTAGTAATTCACCAGATAGATTGTACAACTTCATACGTACTACACCATCTTTAGCTACTTTGTAGTGAATATTCGTTTGTTCTGAAAATGGATTGGGATAGCTACTTAGTTCGTTATCATGCAAACGTATAACTTCTCCTCTTTCTTCTACTAAAGCACTGCTCGATAAAGGTGGACAAGCTGGTCGAATGCGTGCGACAAAATGAGTACCTTGCTCAGCTACAAATCCTGCTTGTAAAGTGACTGTCTGAGTAGCTTGCATCAATACTTCGTTGCCACTAGCTACAAATGCGGTGCTTTCTATCTGATTATCAGCAGCATATAACCCATTTGCTACCCGATCATTTAAAATTAATGTACCTGTGGACTGGCTGATGCAGTTAGGACTATTTAAAACAGTGCCACAGTTGTTACGGCTACTTTCTGCCACTCGAGTGCCTGGGACTCCATCGAATTGTCGAAGCTCAATTTTATTGATAGCTATACCATCTTTTCGCATCCATACATTCAGTGTCTGTACACCAGGTTCTGCGACGACAAACTCCACTGGTATGCCATCCGCTACATTTTTCCAGATGAATCGCTCATTATTTGTGGTTAGACCAGCTCCTCTGCAAGAAATGCACTGCCCATTCTGTCCTACGTGCATGGAAGAAGCACCATCTTCTGCATTTTGCTTGGCTATATTTACCCAAACTAGATAAACGCCTGGCGTAGTGAAGCTAATGTTATAATCTAATCGCGGTCCTGTAGTAGCCAATCCTGTATTGGTGTCAGAAGATGTATTTATGGGGACGATTACGCCATCTACAATATCATCGTTACTAGCAATACCTATATAATTTTCCCAGATCGTATTTAGTGCAAAAAGATTGTTCAGATAGTGTTCTGCTTCTATCGTTACACTTGAATCTCTTTCTACAAAACAAGTACCCAAACTTCCGCCAGCATAGTCAGTCGTAAAGGTCTGCATTGGAGAGTATCCTGTATTCGCATCACTGCACTGCGCACGCACTTGAAACTCATAAGTCGTATTTTCGAGTAATCCGTTTAGCATTACCTCCGTTCCATTCACGACCATATTAAAAACACTATCGCTGCTATTGGCACTCCAAGTCTCTACACCAAGTACTCGATAGCGGAAACTATAGTCCACCGCATCGAAGTCTGTCGCCCAGTTGACGGTCGCTGAACTAGCAGTCACTTCTGATGCAATAGGCGACAATCGTTTGTAGCATTCTGTTGCTTCAAACTGAATATTGTCAAAAACATGTCGTTCAGCATCGCCTGAGATTCCATTTTTCGCTCTAATAACAATTCTAACTTCGTCTCCTTCTACGGCTTCTGAAGTAGTAAAGGTCGTGTAAGTATCATCCTCTACTGCATCATCTACTATCTCTCCAAATAATACTTCTGCCCCTCCGAGAAGCTGATAATAGATCCTAATGTAGTCATCACTTTCCATGGTACCTGACTCTTTGGCGTCCACGCTGATATTGACAGGCGCATCACATAACGAAATCCATTCACTCGTCCACACTGCTTCACCTTCTAGAGAGCGAAACCAAAACTCCTTATTTTGCGTATTAGCTACATAATTCACTGCGCTTGGATTCGTATTGGATGCATCCAAACTCCAGGCAGTAAATCCATCGTCTAAGGTGACACCATCCTCTATTTCTTCAAAGTTCTCTTGCCAAAAAAGCGTGTCGTTAAAAATGGTCAATGATGGATTGGCGTCTAATATCACAGAAGACGTCCCGTCATTCGGTGTAGCTAAGTTGAATTTGGTGAATGTTGAGTTCAGTTTCAAGTCACTCACCTCGCCTAGCGATAGAAAATCGAATGTCACTGTTCCAACTTTCACCAACTGATTGGTTTGTAGAATGTAGTTATTCGTTCCACCTTCATTCTTTTGCAATACTAAATTGAAGATGCCATAGTCATCGTTGATGTCATACTGCTGCGTTTCCCAATTGGCATCGGCGGCTTGAGTAGATGTACTTGGATCAAACTCAGCAGGTAGGTATTGATTGAACTGTAGACGTGTAGGGTCATAATTGAAAAAAATAGACGAACTGCCTAACGCCACATCTGTATCTGAAAATTCAGAAGCTGCTATGAGAATGGCTACACTTATTTGATTGCCACAAGCCCGCTCCGATTGTAGCTGTACAGCAACAGACTGTGCTGATAAGAAGGAAGTAACAAACAGAAAATAGGCTAGAAATATATAGGAGATCTTAGTATTCATTAGAGATATTAGATTTTATCCCGAAAGCTTTCGGGAGTAGACGATAGACTTGTTCCAAGAGTAGCTATTGCTTTCGTTTACTTCGGTTGTAGCAGACGATGAACTTCTGGATATCCCAGACGACTTCTATTGCGATCCCAAAGTTGAAAGTCACCGTCGTTTGTCAATCCATTGGCATCCAAGTCAGTAGATTTGTATTCGCTACCAGTCATTTGAGAAGACTGTTTCCAAAGCGAGTAGTCTGCTGAATTAATCAATCCATTCTGATCCACATCACCTGCCATAAGTGCATACTTTCCTTTGGTGCGTATCAGTTGTTTCTCTCCCAGTACACTATCAGCAGCAGTAGTCAGATCAAATAATTGTACACCTGTATTGTTTGGATCAATAGTAGCTTTTACGGCCACTCCTAAATGAGAGCGGTGGAAGACTACTAAGCGCGTTTCCTCTGGGAACAACCCATTGAATTCAATATCTGTATTGCCTTGAGCATCCATTAAGTAGCCATCCTTTCGAAGCAACACTGCTTGACGACCAACGACTAAATTTCTTGTATTCCACAACTCTAGTAGTACCCAATCGACTGCATCAGTAGGTAAGTTGTTAGCTCGTTCTTCTCCAAAGTAGCTATAGCGTGTAGCTCCATAAGGCTGCGCGTCCGGCAACAGCAGTAAGTCTGCCAACTCGGTATTCATAGTTCCATCTGGCAACAAAAAACCTTCTAAAAATAACTTTACATTGACGAGCGCAGTAGCAGCTGGCGTAGGCTCGAAATAGCAAGTGTTTGATACCGAAGCACTAGTATCGATCAATGGAATATTTTGCAATACAACACTGCTGGGTGTATTCGGAAAAGAAGCTTGTAGGGCGACATCGTCTGCACCCATCCAATCCTGCAAGATAGAGGAGTAAACAGACCGATAGTCATGTTCCAGTTGATCGGGATTTGCAGCATCTTGAGCATCTTTATCTGATAGATTGATATTATCTCCGAATACACCTGGCGTCACTTGACTACCTACCACGAACATAGAAGACAATGTACCATGATCGGTACCTGTGTTACCGTTTTGTGTGATCTTTCTAGCAAATTCAGAGAAAACGACCGTTGTCACTCGGTCAGCAATGCCTAATGCCTGCAAGTCATCTTGAAAAGCTTTCACAGAGTCGCCCACGTCTTTCAGTAAGTCCGCGTGTGTGCCTGTCGTCGTTGCACCTGCTTGTACTTGAGTGACGTGATTATCCCATCCGCCTTTTCGCGCCATGAATACCTTAGTCATAGAGCCTCCTGAAATAAAGCGTGCCACTGTTTTCAACTGATCGCCTAGACTAGAATCAGGATAAGTGGAGCTATTCATTCCAGCGTTGAAGACACTAGAAATGCGCTCCGAATAAACTTGTGTACTTTTTTCTAAGGTAGAGATGTATTCTAATAACTTGCCATGATCGGAATTAGGGAAGCTACCGATAGGTTCGCCACTCAAACTAGAGATAATATTGAAGAAGCCAGCAGGATCTTGCCCACTCAAGTTCGTCGCCATTTCATGCTCTTCTGTGGTATGGAAGCCAGTGTTTGGCGTATCGCCCAAGATGATGCCCAATGGATCAAGTTCTGAGCCAAATGGTAACCCTTTATAGGTTGGATAGCGGTCTTGTAAGAAACGTCCAATCCAGCCACTTTCTACACTTGTGTTGGATACAGTACCATCTATACCCTTGAGTAATAAATCTTCAGAAGCAAAATGAGAGCGATTGGGAGTAGGATAACCCACACGCTGCACAATATTCATCAACCCACTATCATATAAATCTTTTAGCCCTTGCAAACTAGGATGCAGCCCCAACTGCTGCGCATCAGCCAAACCTGAATCTAAGGTGATTAAACTAGTCTCTGGTAGATGAATATCTGGACGCTCATTGACGTAAGTAGAAAATTGATTGATGGGCACAGCGGTATTGATGATGTCATTCGCACCTGCTAAGTAGATGATGACCAGTACGCGATCAGTAAAATTACAGGTGGAGGTAGGCATGACGGAGGCACTCATCGGTTTGAACCCAACGCCGCCCAAAAATACTGGCGCGATTGCTCCTGCTAGCCCGTTATATAGAAATTCTCTTCTTTTCATGATCTGTGTTATCGGAGATGTGATTAAAATAGGGAGGAATTAGAATGTTTGAAATTCGGGAGAAGACATAATCGCATCATAAATGCGTTCCAGTGCTACCCGAACACTCGAATCTTCCGCCGTATCCAGATACTCTGTCCAGTTGAAGTACCAGTTGATAGGACTCAATCCACCTAGTAGCCGCTGCTCAAAATAGACGTAGCGATCGCCAGTCGGCATCTCAGGCAAAAAGTAGGTAAGCATATCATTAACTACCAAGCTAGCATCCGCCGCCCCGATAGGTGCAGTAGGTGTGCCAGGACCAGTGGGATCATCTATATTATCGCTTGTCCACTGTACGATGTCCATCTGGTAGGGGAATCTAGAATTCGTTTCTCTCACTTTTCCCCTACGGAAACTAACACCATACGTAAATCGCTCGTACAAAAAATTGGTACTAAACCAATTGCGGGAATAGGAAGGGGAATCGTAATTGCCAGGATAACCTTCTACGGTTATGGGCCCTCTCAAGTCCATTCCACAATCCCTAAAGTGATCATTGTATATTCTTCCGCCATTCGACCTAAAATGTCGGTCCAAATCATTTTGATCCGAATTTTCTATCTCTAGCAAATTGATGGAGGTGCAGAACATTTCCATAGGTGATTTTATCTTGCCACCGATGATCTCGTTACTAGAATCGCTATCGTCTTCATCGTAGAAATGAACGCTTTTCAATAGGGTGCTTAAAACTGGAATATGCTGATAGCCATTGCTCAGCAAGGTATTCGCTAAAGGGGTAATGACATCGGTTTCTATCTCTTCGTCAATTATATCACTCACAAAGAAAAGATACATTTTTCGCACATAAGCCTTAGCGGTTTCCAATTGGTTAAATACCATATCTACAAAATCCTCCAATTCTCGATACATATCATCTGCATCCACCGCACCGGTAATCGTTGTATTTTGAAAAGCTGCACTAAATGTTTTGTCCGTAGTATCGTGTAGGTTGTAACTAGATACACCAGCATTGATACCAGTATCAGCATCTGTATTGGTCAAGTTTATTCTAAAACCAGTCAATACTTTAGCTGCCGTTGAAATATCCGCCTCAGTATAGTTAGTGTAGTTTCCTACACCAATTACCTCACCTTTCAATATAGTAAACAACTCTAGAAACTCACGTGCATAGTTTTCATTTGGCGAACTTGCTCTGTTTTGATTGTTGTCCAAATAGACCAACATATGGTTGTCAGTAGTGACTTTAAAAGCTAGTTGCTTTAAATTATCGAACGCTAAATGATGCATCAATCGCCAATAGTGATAGTTGTATCGGACTCCCTTTTTAGCATCCACAATAAACAAACTAGCAAACCAAATGGCGATTTTCCAATGCGCTGTCGAACAGTCTATACATTCATAGACGCGCCAAAGCATATTCGGATTTTGTAGACGTCCTGTCACAATTCGATCTCCATCAGGTTCATATACCACATTGTAAATTTCCCCCGAATCGTTATCAACACGCCCCAATTCATAAACAGGATTGCCCACACCTTCTCCTAAATCGTTCCCCCAATAAAGCGGACCATTTGGATATAATAAAGAAGCAGGAGACAGCAATTCATTTACTGCTTGTTCAGCTGTTTTTTGTGCAAATTCTTCGATTCTAGTGGGTGTCACTTGGTAGGTAGTACGCCTTAGTAAGTGAGCAGCAAGACGTCGCCCTAGCGTACCAGTGCGCGTAGTTAATTGTGCCATATGCAGAGTATAGATAGTGAACGTAGTATTGTTCTTTAATCAATTTCTATGGAAAAAATCGTTTAGAATCGGAGAGTGGGCATGCAACAACGAGTAATTGTCCTGTCACAGCGCACAAAATTAAGTAGCTATACTGTGTTTTTTAGTTAAAATTTTGTGAAATGTTAAGAGGAAGGAAAGAAGAGTGGTTCGCTTACCCATAAGGGTACTAATATATGAATGGATACCTACTGTCTCCACCTCAGCATACAGTAGCGTAAGAAATGACTTCATACTTGCTAAAGTGATTTACAGTGGAGTCGCGATCCAACCTAAAATAAGAACGAACGATCCCATAGGGTGGTCATTAAGTATGACCAAGTGAGTGAACTGCGATAGCAGCGTTACGGAAGTAAGTAAAGAAAAGAAATCCTAACCAATGACCGATACGCTGCTATCGCAGTTCTCTCCGCCAAGTCTTATTAAGACTTGATCTTTCCTGCCGTCAAGATTGCGCTGCGTTCTTCCGAACCTAAAATAAGAACGAACGATCCCGTAGGGTGAACATTAAGTATGTTCAAGTGAGAGAACTGCGGCAGCAGCATTACGAACACAAGTAAAGAAATGAAATCCTAACCAAAAACCGAAACCGCTGAGCTGGTTGACTGGTCGCGATCCAACCTAAAATGGAATACTTCTAGACATTTTTCACTTTTTAAAAAATTTCGACATGAAGTCGCGATCCAACCTAAAATGGAATACTTCTAGACGGCTATCTAATGTTCGTCACAACAGGCGACAGCAGTCGCGATCCAACCTAAAATGGAATACTTCTAGACCTCCAAAAAGTCCTTTACATGAGCGAGATGCAAAAAGTCGCGATCCAACCTAAAATGGAATACTTCTAGACGATTCTTGCCACTCGGTAAAATCAACAGTGAAACGTCGCGATCCAACCTAAAATGGAATACTTCTAGACAGAAAAAGGGACTGACATTAAAGTTCCACTGACTTTGGTCGCGATCC
>CAYLPW010000043.1:25219-25493 GCA_964385665.1 uncultured Saprospiraceae bacterium | reverse complement strand
AACGAACGATTTCGTATCAGGTGAAATATCCGAAAGATCGGTATGTGGTGGTGGAGTAGAGAGAGGGAGGGAGAGCATAAGCAATTAATAACGTCAATTTCAGTAGGCAAAATACTGTGAGGCAACCGATGCTTCATTAAGCAAAATAGCTACTAAGTGGCTTTGTCTAATATTTTTAGGCTTAGAAAGCATCGGTTGCCTTTGCCGGTACTGGAAAGCCTCTGATGTGTTTTACAAAATCTTTAAAACCGCCCACATCGCACGCACCACCTCA
>CAYLPW010000043.1:0-25209 GCA_964385665.1 uncultured Saprospiraceae bacterium | reverse complement strand
TTCGCCTTCGTAAACACAAGTGGCGGCTTCGTTTTAATCACGTTATTACGTGGTCCGTCGGTACTGATTAAAATATGTCGTTCGCGCAATTGATTCTTGATATGTGCTGCTAAAGCGGTATTAGGCTGCTGTTGGTCATCCACGAATTCAACACCTAAAAACAGCCCACTACCACGCACATCACCTATACAAGCAAACTCTTTTTGTAGCTGTTGAAATTGCGATTTGTAATAGTTACCTACAACTTTAGCGTTCTCTTGCAACTGCTCATTTTCAATAACTTCCAGTACGGCTTTCGCTATGGCACAAGACACAGGATTACCACCAAACGAACTGAAAAACTCCACGCCTTGCTCAAATGCCTGCGCCACTGCTTTGGTACAAACCACTGCGCCCATCGGATGTCCATTTGCAATAGGTTTACCCAAAATGACTAGATCAGGCACAACATCTTGCGCCTCGTAGCCCCAAAAATGATTGCCCACTCTACCAAATCCAGTTTGCACCTCATCACTAATACAAATACCGCCTTGCTGCCGAATAGCTGGATACATGGTTTGCAAATAACCATCCGCCAAAGGCACTTGTCCAGCGCAGCCAAGAATGGGTTCACTAATAAAAGCAGCAACTGGCGAGGATGCGTTTTTTAGTTGCGCGATTGCATCGTTTGCATATTGTTTGCCAGCGTTTTCGCCAGTATATTTTGAACGATAGATATTCGGAACAGGCACTTTTAAGATGTAGTCTTTTTGACCTTGTCCTTTTGGATTGTTGAACTTGTAGTCGCTAATATCAATGGACGTTTGCGTATTGCCGTGATAGCCAGATTCGACCACCATAATAGTCTCATGATGGGTATACGCCTTTGCCATTCGGATGGCTAAATCACTAGCAGCACTGCCTGAATTGACGAAGAAAACGCGACTTAAAGTAGACGGAAAATAGGACAATAAATGCTCGGCATAGTCCGCCAGTTGATCGTAAAGGTAGCGCGTATTCGTATTCAATCTAGCGAGTTGTCGTTGTCCCGCTGCCACTACCTGCGGATGAGCATGACCGACGTGTGGAATGTTATTATAGGCATCCAAAAAGGTGTTGCCGTAAGCGTCATACATATATTGAAACGCAGATCGAACCATGTAGATGGGCTGCTGATAGCTGATGGACAACAAGGGCGAAATGAACTGATGACGGCGTGCTACGACTTCTTCTGCGGTGAGTAGTTGCGATGATGTTAAACCAATAGCGGTACAAAATTCATTAGCTGCATGAACAGGATTAATGCGTAACCAATGCCGCAGCATCTGCCAAGCAAATTGCTCACTGACCGAAGCATAGGCGTTTTCAGGATCGACCACTTTGGCGTGTGCGCTATTACAAACGCTGACACACAATCGCGCTGCTATCAAATAGTATAACAATTCTATTTCTTTCCTTTCTAATGGCAATTCGGCATGATAAGCACGCACAATAAGTGTTGCCCATTCCAGAGGGTGCTCCTTATCGTAACAGGCATACGTCAGGGCAACGGCTAGTTCATTGATGAGTGGCGCATACGTTAAATCACCAAAGTCAATGATGCCTGAAATAAGCCCATTTTGTGTCAATACATTCCACTCATTTGCATCGTTGTGAATGAGTTGGCGGCGCAAATAGGGGAGTTGTGGGCGCACATTTTCTTCAAATTGCTGAAAGAAATACTGTACGAGACTGCGGTCTTTGGCATCGGGAATGTCGGCGATGTACTTACCATTGAGTTCCAAATATTGAATATCCCATTCCCAGCGACGCGCCTGAAAAACGTAACTATTGTGCGCTTGTAGTTGGATGTCTAATTGTGCCAGAAAAGTACCTAATGACTCGTAAAGTACGGTCGTTGGTGGAGCATCGCCTAAAAATTGACCCTCTAAAAAAGAAAGTGTTCGACAGACATATTGGTCGTCATCCAGTACCACAACTTTGATGTATGTTTGATCTTGAAATGGAATCGGTTGTGGATAAAGAGCAGTCGATGTCGCTTGGAGGTGAAGTAATGCGTCATTCTCAGCCTTGACTAAATCCAATAACTCTTCGCTGTATGTGTAGGTCTTGAAGATATAACGCTTGCCGTCAGCTTCTATTAAATAATTGGCGTTGTCATAGCCATCGAGTTTTTGAATAGAGGAAGGACGGTGAAGGTCAAGATGTTGGTGGAGAACGGTAGAAATAACTGATGCATTCATGAAGATGAAAATAGCTGATAAGGACTCATATTGACAATAACTAAGGAAAAACACTCTTAGCAGGTACGAATTCATTCGTAACCTCTTATTATGAATAAACCTGGTTCATTGATGAATCATAACAACAGCGTATGATTTCAATCATACGAACTTAGAATCGCTAAAAATCAATCACCCAAAAAACTGCCCCAACAACGCTCCATCATCAAAATCATCTTCATCGTCCTCATCGAAAGCGGGCATACTTCCAGCTTTTTTGCCACCACCGCCTGCGCCACCACTTTCAATTTCAATATACGCACATTCCACAGGTCCGCCCATCGGTGGGTGCATTTTTCGTAAGCGCACTTTAATGTTTTGGGCTTCGCCTTCATACTGCTGCCGTAAGCGATTCAAAATATTTTGCGCTACGGTTTCGATCATTTTCGATGTCTTTTTCATCTCCGATTTACAGATAAAATAGATCGTTTCATAATTGATCGTACCTAACAAATCGTCCGCTGCTGCTGCCTGCGCCACACTTGCTTTGGTCACATACACATCCAAAATGAACTCACCGCCCATGAACTGTTCCTCTTCATAGTAACCATGATACGCCTGAAATTTCATCCCTTCTAATGCTATAACTGCCATACGTTAGAGAGTTTAGAGAGTTTGAGAATGCTGATTCTAACTGCTTCAATCACAAAACGAAATCATATTAAGCGCGTGAATTTATTCACGCGTGAGATTGCGATTCATAGCCTATGACCCATGATCTATCTCAATTCCCATTTGCTGCATCAAAATCGTGGCGTTAAAGCTTTCGCTCACGCCTTTTTTTAGTCGATAATCAAAATCCAACTTGCCATCCTGAATCGTCACTTCGATCCGTAGATTTTCAATCGCGCCATTGTACTTTTCTTCCAGCGAACCCAGCTCTAAATCATGCGTCGCAATGATGCCACCGCCTTTCGCTTCAATCAATTGCCGAATCAACGCCTTTGAGCCAGTATGTCGATCCCGTGAGTTGGTACCCTTCAGTATTTCATCCAGCAAAAAATAGATTGGCTCACCCTTATTCACCGCTTCGATGATAAATTTCAGACGTTTTAATTCCGCATAAAAGGAAGACGTACTTTCGTGCAACGCATCCTGTGTCCGCATACTCGTATACACATTCAGCATCGGCAATCGCATAGCAGTCGCACAAACGGGCGCACCAAGATTTGCTAAGACAATATTCATACCAACTGTCCGCAAAAATGTGCTTTTTCCAGCCATATTCGAACCCGTTACTAGCTTAATATGACCTTGCGTAGGACTATTAAAATCATTGGGAACTCGAACGTCGCCAGCGATGAGTGGATGCCCTAAATTCTTGGCTTCGATTTGAGGGGTAGACTGAAAGGTAGGGAATACCCAATCTGGCTGATTATAGTGTAAATTTGCTAGACTAGACAGCGCTTCAAAATTGGCGAGTGACTCAAACCATTCTGGCAATAAATCGCGGTTCGTTTCCTTCCACTGCTCCAGTCGATAGACCCACTGTAAATCCCACAATCCAGCGATATTCAGAATGAAGGCAAACGCATTGTAACGCACGTTGAGTTGGCTAATCAAATACGATAATCGTTGGACTTGGTTGTACGCGTCACCTGTTTGAAACGTATCCGCATTTTCTTGCAATAGCTCACTTTTAAAATGTTGTTGCTCAATGTGTTGCATCAAGTTGGCGTAGTGAGCCAATGCGGCTTCTGCATGAGTCGTTTGCCGATGAATTTCATTAACGGTCATGGAAGACTGACGCAAAATATAGCCACTAAACAACAAGGGCAAAATGGCAACAAACCAAGGCGTATAAAATGCTAACACTAAAGCGACAACTGCCAAAATAGGAGCAATAATCAGCGCCGCTTTATACAGTCGATTAGGCAACGCTAAAGGTGGACTTTGTAACCAACTTTTTAATAGATCGACATGCGTTTGTTCGTCTTTAGTTCGTCGTCCATAGGCTTGCAGATTTTGTCGCCAATCGAGTAGGGGGGCGAGTTCTACAATTGCTTCTTGTCGAGCTTCTATTTGGGAAAGCGAAGCGTTATTTTGTAAGAAATGCGCTAAACGATTTTTACCTAAAACAGTAGTCGTCCGATTGAGGTATTGGAAAAGCGAATAGGGTCCGAAAATGTCCAAGTCCAGCGAATAGGGGTGCTGTGGATGAATAAACTCATTGCCATCTTCAAAGAACGTATATTTGTGCTGTAAAACTTGTTCTTCTTCTTCATTGATTTGACTCAATGCTAATAAATGTTGTGCCTCGTTTTTGAGTCGTTGATGCCATTGCACAAAGCGATAGAAACCAAAGATGAACAAACCTGTAGCGATCAATCCGACTACCCATAGCCAAGTCCATAATAAAATTAGAATAGCTACACCAGCAATAAACACGCCCAGCCGAACCCAAGTCAAGCGGTCGTAGCGATCGAGTAGGGTAGTGGCAGCGGCGTTGAAATCTTCTTTTCTTTGTAAGTATGGTATTGGCATGAATTTAATATTTGCGAAAATTCGCTACTTTTAGCCCATGAATGGAAAATCGCAACAGGAGAAAATAGTATTGGGGCTAAAAATACGTCAACTTCGAGAAGATCAAGGGTTTTCGACCAGTGAAATGAGTAAAAAGGCGAAGATTTCTATTTCTTACTTGAACGAAATCGAGAAAGGGAAAAAGTACCCAAAACCGAAAAAGTTACAGTTGCTATCAGAAGCCTTAGGCGTTGATTATGAGCGACTCACGGATGGACGACTACCGCCCAATCTAGAACCTATTCTACGCTTATTAGAGTCAAATTTCCTAAACGATTTACCGCTCGAACTATTTAAAATTGATCTGCCAAAAGTCGTTGAAATCATAGCCGACGCCCCTGCCCAAGTAGGCGCATTCATTTCTACACTAGTTGATCTATCTCAAAACTATGCCTTGCAACGCGAAAGCTTCTATTTCGCTGCCCTCCGTTCGTATTTAGAGTTGCACGATAACTATTTTGAAGACTTAGAGGAAGCAGCACAGGCGTTTGCCACCCAACATAACATACCGACGACACCGACTATTCCACCCACGCAGTTAGCGCAAATTTTGGTAGAGGAATACAAGTATAAGATTGTAGAAGACGGGCTAGATGAGTACCCAGAATTAAAGAAGTTTCGATCGGTTGTTTTACCTAAAAGCAAGCAGCTATTGCTCAACAGTCGACTGACAGACAGACAGCGCACGTTTCAGTTTGGCAAAGAACTAGCCTTTCAATATTTAAAGATCAAAGAGCGTGCCTTTACGTCTTCGCTACTGCGTCCCAATTCGTTTGATGAAGTGTTGAACCACTCTAGAGTTATTTATTTTTCGGTGGCATTGCTGATGAATGAAGCAGCAGTTGTCAACGATTTGAAAGCACTTTTTCAGCAATCCACTTGGCAGCCAGAACAGCTATTAGCCATGATGGAGCGATATGGCGCATCCCCCGAAATGTTCTATCACCGCCTGACGAATCTACTACCTCGCGCATTCGGCTTAAACGATTTATTTTTCATCCGTTTTCTACACCGCAAAGAAAAAGGACACTTTGAAGTAGATCGAGAGTTGCACTTGGATGACCGTCGCTATCCACACCGCAATGAACTGAACGAGCATTATTGTCGTCGTTGGATTGGGCTATCTAGTTTGAGTAAGATACCTGAAAGTTCTTCCGATCAGTACCACTTCTACATTCAACGCAGTCATTACTTTGAGACCGAAGATGAATATTTATGCATCACCATAGCCAGAGCCAATTATCCAAGTGTTAAAACGAATGTCAGCGTCACTTTGGGTTTGCGCATTGACGAACACCTGAAAGAAACGATTCAGTTTTGGGACGATCCAAACATACCAGCGCGTACTGTCAACAAGACGTGTGAGCGTTGCCCTATAGCAGACTGCCACGAACGAGTAGCTAATCCTGTAGTCATTGAAAAGCGGGAGAAGAGTCGTCGCATTGAGAATTTATTGGAGGAATTGGCAGAGAAGTGATTTCATTCCGACTGGTAAGCCCAATGGGATTGCTAAGCGGCGACAGGGAAGTGGGGGAAGAAAGAAAACTGGCTTAGCAATCGCTTCATCCTTTCGCACTTACCAATCCGTATTTTTCGATTCAATAAATCCATCATTCATCGACAACTTCCTCTTCCGCCGGCAACGGAAACTTCCGCTGATAAAAATGAACGCCAGCACCATACACCCAACCGAGTTCATCTTTGAGTGTGCGTACCTTGACCCAAGGTTCATTAGTGATGACACCATCGCCCCAATCAATCTCTTTGCGCTTTTCGGTCGTTTCATTTTCGTAATACACCTTTTCGTACAAATCCAACTGCCGAATGACCCGACTTGTAATATTCGGTTCTTGTCGCATATTGATCTTATCAATGGTAATATAGAGCGTCAAGCGAGCAGGAATGGTATTGGTAGGAACGTTGGTGGCAGAGTTAGTAGCAGTTTCTGATTCTACAGGCGGAGGCGTCAGAAAGTTTTCTCGTTTCGGTTCAGCAATGGTTGCCATCGTATCGAGTTGCACCGCTTCTTGTGCGTACTCTTCTTGAGCTGAATCGCACCGCTGCAAAATAACGACAAAGATGCTAATCACAAATGCACCGATAATAATCGTCTCAATTCCTGGCAATAATCCTTTACGATCTTTCTTTTTTGTCATCTACCGTCTATTTTTGTGGGTGAAGTGAGAGGTTTTAACCAAACGTGTTCCTCTACAAATATACTATTTTTCAAAAGGCAAAAGTGCTTCTCTTCGACAGGACACTCACTCCTACAGCTAACCAACCTATTTTGAACGATCTACTCTATCAAATTGCGCTCACAAAGATACCTTCTGTTGGTGCAGTAACTGCTAAAAACTTGATTAGTTATTGTGGCGGCACGAAAGCGGTATTTCACGCCAGTAAAAAGGAGTTGTTGCGCATACCTGGCATTGGTGCGTTGACAGCCGATAAAATACTCAATCAAACAGTATTAGAAGAAGCCGAAGAAGAGATCAAATTCATCGAAGAACACGACATTCAAACCTTCTTTTATCTGGATGAAGACTATCCAACTCGACTAACTTACTACAACGACTCACCTACATTATTATACTATAAAGGAACAGCCAGTCTCAATAACGCACGCGTCCTCGCCATCGTAGGCACTCGAAAACCGACACCTCAAGGCGTAGCTATTTGTCAAGAAATAGTAGAGCAACTGAAGCCTTACAACGTCGTCATTGTGAGTGGATTGGCTTATGGAATTGATGTCACAGCACACCGTACTTGCGTCGAATCTGGTATAGAAACGATCGGTGTGATGGGCAACGGATTGGGGAGTATTTATCCAGCACAGCATCGTCAAGTGGCAGAACGAATGAGTGCGCACGGTGGACTACTCACTGAATATAGTCACCAAATAGGACCAGATCGAGAGCATTTTCCTGCCAGAAATCGAATTATCGCAGGATTGTGTGATGCTCTTTTAGTGGTCGAAACAGAGCGAAAAGGGGGGTCTATGATTAGTGCGTACAAAGCATTAGATTATCATAAGGAAGTGTTCGCTGTGCCTGGACGCGTAAAGGATAGATACTCACTGGGTTGCAATTTTCTCATTCGGACAAATCGGGCAGCTTTAGTAGAAAGCGCAGAACAGATTGCGCAAGAAATGAACTGGGAAGCCAAAGAATTGAATCAGCAACCTACTCTTTTTCAATCCTTTACCCCGGAAGAACAACAGATCGTAGATGCGCTTCGTGAGAAGGATCAAGTAGGTCTAGATGAGCTAAGTTATACGATCAATATCCCAACACATAAGTTGGCTGGGCTATTGCTAGAATTGGAGTTTCGGAACGTTTTGAAGTCGCTGCCAGGCAAGCGCTATTTACTGCTCTAGGATAGACTGTTATTCTGTTTAATGTGACAAGACAAAGGGTAAATAAAAAGTGTAGACAATCAATAAAAAATAAATGAATAAAAATTGAATATTCGTAAAATATTGACTATCAATTAGTTATTAAATCTGATTTGTGTTATATGTATAAAAAAATTGAATATTTTTTCTTTCACCTTCCTCTACCTCTTGGAAGTCTTAACACTTCCATCTACATTTGTCGCGAATTAAGAGTTCACCCGTAAAGGGAAACATTACACGAGAGCAAATACTTTACATCAAACTTTCCGACTTCTGGGCACACATTTGTGTGCTTTTGTGGTCTTTTCTTACATGTGTCGTCTACCCGACGTCCTTTTTTCCTATTCTCAAGTGAATGTTTCTTTAAAATTTCTCTGACCTCATCAGATAGCTATTGGTCTATCTGATGGCCTCATCTGCTATGCAATGAGATGATCTATTTGAGTGTGCTTTGTGCACCTCGGATAGAGTAGAATTTGTATGCCCTCACACTAGAGCTAAATAGAAACCTTATTTCATTCACATATTGAGCTATGCATAATTATTACACGAGTTTACAAACAAAAAAATGCTCAATCACTAGTCCAGCAAGTTTCTTTGTTGCGGCGGTGGTTGCGCTATTGTCATTTTGGTCATGTTCGGATAGTCATTCGGACGTACAAGTACAATTTGACAAAACAGAGGAAGGGATCAAAGTTACTGGAGTAGCTTATGAACTTCAACTAACAGATGAACGGATTGAGTTGACGCTACCTGAACAGCGTGAAGCAGTTACTTTGACGTTTGCAGAAGGTAATTTGACAAATCAGCAGTATTCAAAAGACAAAGTCATCTATGAAGAAGTCTATCCGAATACTGATCTTCAATGGATGGACAATCAAGAAGGAAACATTCGCTACGATGTGATATTACATCCAGGCGCAGATGTCGAAAAGATAGCGATGGATTTGAGCGAACACGAACAAGCGTACATCAATGACAGAGGTGAACTAGCGATTCCTGTAGAAGGGGGCGAGATTCGACACTCAAAGCCTTATGCTTATCAAGAAATTGATGGGGAAGAGGTGGTCGTTGAAAGTGCATTTTTTCTACAAGATCATCAGCTCGGATTTGAAGTAGGAGCGTACGATGAAACATATACATTAGTCATCGATCCGGACATCTACTTCTCAGAAAGCAGTTCAATGTTCAATGGTCGAGTAGCCAGTGGGTTACAAGCATTGTATACGTTTCAAGAAGGAAGTGGTGGCATTATCAACGACGTTTCTAACATAGGTACGCCACTGGACGTCACCATGGAAAACAACAACTACCATTGGGAAATGGAACGCATCGACTTCAACAGTCCAACGCGTGCTTCTAATGCAGCAAACAACAGCAAAATATATACAGCGGTCACAGCCAGTAACGAACTGACCGTAGAAGCTTGGGTGCGACCAGCCGATAATACACAAAACGGTCCAGCTCGTATTGTCACCATGTCAACCGATTGGAGCAGCCGTAATTTCACAATAGGACAAGAAGGTGGACATTTTATTGGACGTATTCGCACTACGACCAATGGTGTCAATGGAGATGGGATTCAGCAACTTACAGGAGGAACTGTACAGGCGAATACCTTGACACACATTGTCATGACGTTCAGTGGTGGTGTAGCTAAACTGTACGTCAATGGTGTATTGGAAGACACAGACAATATCGGTGGCAATTTCAGCAATTGGGATGCCAATATGGACTTCGGTTTTGGGAACGAATTTGGATTTGCTGCTGACAATACAGAGCGTGACTGGCAAGGGGACTTGGACTTGGTGGCTATCTATTCTAGAGAGTTGTCGCTAAGTGAAGTGAGCGACAACCTCAGCGCAGGGGCTAATGAAAATAGTGACAACTTCTGCGACGGCACATTTCTTCAAGGTACACAACGCCTTTTTGCGTCAAGTAGTCCTACTTCAGAAACCCTCAATCAGTCAGTACCCGACGGAACGTATCGAGTGCGCGTCAAAACCATGGACGAATATGTAGGTCGAGAAAATGCGACACAGCTGAATGAGCAGATTCGGATTCGCTTTTTCAATGGCAATACATTAGTGACCGAGACGGGATATACCAATGACCTGCCCGATCAAGTGCGCTCGGCGGATATGCTGACTGATTTGGGTATCTACAATTTAGCGAACGTGGATAAAGTGGTTATTGAACATTTCGGCGTTGCCAACTCGACAGATGGCTCTCCTAATTCTGTTCAGGATATTGAAATTTGCCTGACTGCACAGTCGGGTACGATTGGAACGACAGCTTGTGTGGGAAACAACGGATTGACCTATCAGCGATTCGACAATATTAGTGGAGGCGACCTGCATGATTTGATCAATGCGAGTAGCTTCCCAGATAGTCCTAGCAGCACCTCAACACTACCGAATTCAGATACGCCAAACAACATTGATGATAACTACGGAACACGCATTAGAGGATTCATTGTTCCATCTACTACAGGCACACACCAGTTCAATGTCACTTCCGACGACGACTCACAGGTTTGGCTCAGTACGGACGATCAGCCAGAAAATGCAGCTATCATTGCTGCAGTCGATGGCTTTACCAATACCACAGAATATACCAAATACCATAGTCAAACTAGTGCGACTTACGAGCTAATAGCTGGTCAGCGGTACTACGTAGAAATACTACACAAAGAAGGGACGGGAGGAGATCATGTACAGCTTTGGTGGAAAACACCTACGGTTACAAATTGGAGCATCATTACGAGCAGCAACCTTCGACAGTGGGCGTGTGGTAATGAGTATGTGCTAGGGCAGTTTTGCGATGGTACGCTCATTGAAGCAACTCAAAAGCTTTATAGTAATAGAAATCCTATGTCAGAAACCATCAATCAAACCATTGCGAATGGCAGCTACCGCCTACGTGTGAAAACATTCGATGAATATGCTGGACGCACCAACATCACTCAGTTGAATGAGCAAGTACGCATTCGTTTTTTCAATGGCAATACACTCGTAGCGCAAACAGGCTACACAACAGACATTCCAGATCGAGTAGAACGTGGAGAAATTATCACCGATTTGGGAACATACACCTTAGCAAATGTCGATAAAGTAGTCATTGAACACATTGGACTCAACGAATCGACTGACAATACACCCAACTCTGTGGAAGGTATCGAACTTTGTCTATCGACTGTGATAGAAAACGACTATGGAGATGCTCCAAGTAGCTACGGCGATATTTGCTATGTAGTCGGAACGAATGGCAGTCAGTTTGCACCAACTCGTCTAGGGAACACCATTGATGCTGAACCTGCGCCTATTCCAGGCATCAACGCAGACGGTGATGATCTAGATGGCATTGATGATGAAGACGGGGTCACGTTTAGCGCAAATGGTACTTGGCAACGAGGAAGTTCACAAGATATAACCGTGAGCTGGTCGACGAACGACAACACAAGTCACATCTACGGATGGATTGACTTCAATGGAAACGGAACATTCGATGATCCAAGCGAGCGGGTCATTGATAACTATACTGTTGGTGCTTTGAATACCAACGATGGAGGTTCTACAGGAACAAATACATTTACGATTGCTGTCCCTACGGATGCCAGTTGTGGCATTACGTATGCTCGATTCACGATTAATAGTGATGTTGATGAAGGCGGACCGACTGGTCTATTTTGTGCTACAGGAAGTTCATCGGATGATGGCGAAGTAGAGGATTATCAGTTGACCATCGATGGATTAGAAGTCAGTTTAGCTGAACAAGCTATTTGTGCTGGAGAAGAAGTGATATTGGATCCAGTAGTCAGCAATGCTGTAGGCGACTGTGTTTTTCAAGCGACAGGCGGAACAGTTGTCATGGAAGCAGAAGATTTTGCCTCCCTTATGTCACAAGGAGACACCAACAACTGGGAAGTTCGCAGTGACGATGTGGACGCAGTAGGAGGAAGTTATGTGACAACTGCTAACGATGGTGTTGCTTCACCCAACT
The DNA here is from genome assembly GCA_964385665.1 of uncultured Saprospiraceae bacterium. Taxonomy (GTDB): domain Bacteria; phylum Bacteroidota; class Bacteroidia; order Chitinophagales; family Saprospiraceae; genus JAAUTG01. The sequence goes on along the minus strand of CAYLPW010000043.1, from coordinate 13,029 downwards.
TTGAAAACGGATCTAAATTGACCTACAAAGTCGCTTTAAACACAGCAGCTAACTATACCATTTACGTGCGTCGAAAAACAGACGGCGGCTCTAGTAACTCTGCTTATGGTGGTTTCAACGGAATAGCAACGGGTGTCTTCGACAATCAATCAAACGATGATAACCAATGGGTGTGGAGAAGCTTAGGGAGTGCTAACTTGACAGCAGGGCAGCACGACGTAGAGATCGTACGTCGAGAGGATGGCTATAGAATTGATCGAATAGTAGTGACTAACGGCAGTGCGCCTTCGGACGATGGCCCTCTAGAGAGCAACTGCAACTTGCTGCCAGGAAGCTTAAACTATGTTTGGTCTACAGGAGCTACAACAGAGACCATTACTGTGAGTCCAACAGCAGAAACTCCATATAGTGTGACAGTCACAGATGCCAGCGGTTGCGAAGGAGTAGCAACGACGACAGTAACGATTAACGATCCGAGTGAGTGTATTCCTACCTGCCCTACTAATGATGCACCACTGGTAACGATCACTTGCCAGAGTGATCCAGTGACGAATTATACAGTCAGTGATTACACTCGTTCTTGTTCTAATAATTCGCCGCAGGTGGCTGCTTTTTGGACGTCTCAAGCTTTCTCTGACATTACACCATCAGGTGGAAGTTGCTCCTTCAATGCAGCCGAGCGATGGAATACTGTAGGCAACGCGATCATGGAAGAATACGACAACGAAACAGCATTAGTTCAGCTAACGATTGCGCAGAACTGCGACCCCAACAAGCAAATGGAAGTGACTCTAGTCCTAAGCGGAAGAACATTCTCCGCTCCAGCTAATAGTCCTGAATTTGGCGCATCGACCAATTGTGTAGACAATAACACACCGACTGACGACTGGTACTACTACACAGAAGTAAACGGTTATGCAGAAGGCAAAACAGGTTTAGAAGGACTGCTCATCCAACTAGAACGAACTGGTCCAGCCCTACAAATCGGGACGGGTGCGAATCAATTCAACGAGAACGGTATTGGTCTATCTTCTTGGTTGAAACCAACTATTGTTACACAACCCGACAACGGACCGGCTGTGAAAAACACCAGCAAATACGACATCAATGTTGATCTAGATGGAAACTTACTGGAGCGAGAACCCAATGGATGCTTAGAGCTATGTACAAACGAAAGCATTACGCTTACTGCAAACGTACCATTTGGTACTGCTCCGTTTAGCTATCTATGGAATGATAATTCAACCAATGCAACACTAATTGTTAGTACGCCAGGTACATACACCGTTAGCATAACAGACCAGAGTAGTTGTACGACGGTAGCAGAGGTAATGGTAACAGAAGCAGAAGACTGCGACGGTTGCGAAGAAGCATTTGGGGCGTTGAAAAACTATAGTGTCATTGCTTTTGGCGATCTAAATGCGGTGACCGAAATAGAAGGAAGTGCAATCGTAGGTGGAAACTTGAACAGTAGCGATGCTTTCCAAGTGGCTACTGAACTGGACGCTAATAACTTTGGAAGCGATCTATCTCGGAAAGTACTAGAAGTAGCAGGTGATGTAGTAGCTGGAAATGCGATCAATATTGCCAATTACAGCGCGGCATTCACCAGTCCTGTCACCTACACAAGCGGCACACAAGGAAGTGTACAAAACGCAAACAACGGACAGCGCACCGTGAACATCCAAGATGGAAATAATGCCGCTGCTTCACTCATGCAGCTGAACACGATTGCTGCCAAAGTAGCTGATCTAGAAGAAGACATTCAGTTCGCTACACAGCAGCTTTGTAGTTTGCCCAGCACACCAAATGCTACACTAAATACCAGTACGCAGAACGCGACCTTGACTATAACTAGCACTAACTTTGCCGTATTGACTTTGTCAGCGACAACAGCAAATGACTTCTTCAATTCAAGCACCTCATTCAGCATCAGCACACCTGATAACAGTACTTATGCTGCCCCTATCATTATCAATATTCAGGGAACGGATTATAGTTCCATTCCTGCCAGCTTTAGCATGTCTGCAATCAGTGCAGACTTATTGGACAACGTCATTTGGAATTTCTGCGAAGCAACAGTAGTCGATATACCAACCGACGTGCGCGGCTCACTACTGGCTCCTTTTGGAGATGTTACTTTAGGTGGCAGTATCGATGGGGTGTTGGCTGCACAAGATGTTAGTATTGGAGCAGCGTCAAATTTGTCTTTCTTGAGTACCGACTTTAGCGAGTTGTGTGATGTGACCAATCAGTTAGCCGTTATCGGTAATTATATATGGGTCGATGAAGACAGCAACGGCTTGCAAGACGAAGGAGAAGTTGGGATTCCAAATGTGAAAGTCATTCTGAAAAATGGAAGTGGAGTAACAATAGCGACCACCTTCACAGATGCCAATGGTCAATATTTATTCTCGAATCTATTGCCTGGCGACTACTTCGTGGATGTGGACGAAACGACTTTGCCGAACAATGACTTAGAGCAAACACCATTCTTCACGAACGTAGTGGACGGAAACGATGGAGATACTGTAGCAGACGATGGAGACTTTGGCAATAAAGACCATAGTGGAACTGGTTATCCAATTACACTAGACGGTGGAGAGGAAAACCTAACCGCCGACTTTGGCTACAATTACAACCCAGATACAGATGTCAATGACCCAACTAACACGCCGTTAGCAGCAGTTGGTGACTTTGTATGGATTGATGATGATGGGGACGGCGTACAAGACCCGAACGAGCCAGGTGTACCAGGGGTGAAATTGACATTGAGTACCAACTACGAAGTCATCAACGCACGTATCGATATTAACCGTGACGGAGCAGTCAATGGTAGCGACGATGGTGTTGTGATCGGTAGTGATGGCATGATGTACGATGTCATCAATGGCTACATTGATCTAGATGAAGATGGCTCGACTAATAATGATGCTGGCGATGCTTCCAGTTCAAATGGTGGCGTAACGATTGGTGGATTTACAGTAATTGACGGTCGACTGGACATCAACGGAGATAATATTGACAACTCGAACGACGACGGTCGACTTGACGAAGTAGGTATTGATATGACGATGACGGACGAGGGTGGCTACTATCTATTTGATAATTTAGAGCCAGGTCTTTATTTCGTAGAAGTGGTCGACGATAATCAATCTCCTTACAGCGTATTAAATCCCAATCTATACGATCAGACAGGCGATCCAGATCATTTTGCAGAAAGCGAAGCCGACAATCCTGACAACAGCGTAGAGGATGATAATAAAACGACTAAACCAGTGCTATTGACGCCTGGCGATGTTTTCCTAAATGTTGACTTCGGCTATCAACCAGAGGCTGGCAACAGTCAGGTCGCAGCTATTGGTGACTATGTGTGGTTCGATGCAGATCGTGATGGAAGTGGACCTTCACTAGAAGGAAGCGAAGGTGGTGGCGCAATTACACAAGGAAATAGCGGTACGGCTGACCCAGACGAGTATGGTATCGAGGGAGTAAGTGTTGCTTTGATTAAAGATGAAAATGCAAATAGTATTTGGGAGGACGGAGAGCCGATCATTGCAACAGATGTGACGGACGAAAATGGATTATACTATTTTCCAGGCTTAGTGGCTACCAATGGAGTAGGAACAGATGACTATATTGTTTGGGTAAACGATACAGAAAACGTATTGCAGGGACTAAAACCAACCAGAGATAAAGATGGTGGAATGATCGTTGTTAGTCAAGGCGCACCTATTGGTCAGAACGCAAACAATGTGTTGGGGCTATCTAGTCAAGATTTAGGGACAGGTGCCGCTCCCAACGCAGATCGGCTGAATCACGATTTCGGCTATGCACCAATGGGACAAGAAGCAGATGAGGGTTTAATTGGTGATTACGTTTGGTTTGATACCAATCAAGACGGCGTGCAAGACCCTGAAGAATCAGGGATAGAAGGGGTGATTGTAGAATTGTTGGATGATATAGGGAATGTAATCTTTACGACCACAACTAACGAAAACGGCTATTACTATTTCGGAAACCTTCCATTAGATGAAGACTATCAAGTGGTGATTAGCGACGACAATTTTGATCCAAATGGGGTGCTGTCAGGACTAGAAAATACCTTTGATCCAGACGGTAACACGGACAATGAAGGAATACTAATTACCTTGACCTCTAGCGAGCCAACGAATTTAGATCAAGACTTTGGCTACTCAGGAGACGAGAATACAGTGTTGGGTTCTATTGGGAACAAAGTATGGGAAGACACCAATGCAGATGGTATTCGGGATGATGGAGAAGTGCCGATCGAAGGGTTGACGATTGATCTGTACCGTGACTTAAACGGTGATGGAATAGTGAATCCAAACGAACCGTTCTTGGGTACACAGACCACCGACGAAAACGGAATGTATCTATTCGATAACTTACCCTTGGGTGACTACATCGTCGATGTAACAGATGTCAATGGCATACTGAACGGCTACTGGCAGTCCTTATCGCCGAATCAAGATGTCACTACATCCAACGGAAATGATGTAGCCGACAACTCAAAAATAGATGGTGTCCAGGTGACCATCGGAAATGGCTTCCCGAATGACAACCTGAACGTTGACTTCAGTTTCTACAAAGATCCAGCTGCGATTGGTAATTTTGTTTGGAATGATTTAGACAATGATGGCATTCAGGATGCGAATGAACCTGGTATCGAAGGCGTAGAAGTAGACTTGATGATTACCTTCCCCGATGGAACAGAACTCTCCATTTCGACATTGACTGATGCCAATGGCTTCTATGAATTCCCGAATCTTCTGTTAGATGAAGACTACAATGGTCTTGGGGATGATGAACCTATTTTTGTAGTCTCTATAACGACTGCCGCTCAAGATGGTACAAACGAGCCACTGAACAATTTAGTACCAACACTTACAGATGTAGGAACGAATGATTTGATTGATTCAGACGAGATAGATGGTGTGACGGCGTTTCCCATTCAGGGCAACAGCGATACGACTCCAAATCCAGATCCATCACAAGAAGAGCCAATAGCTAGCTATGATTTTGGCTTTAGTGCATCGGATCTAGTGGGTATCGGTGGAACAGTTTTCGATGATCGAGGCGAGGGAAGTGGTACGTTGAACGATGGTTCACAGACAGGTGGTGAGCCAGGTATTGAAGGCGTTTTAGTGCAATTATTCGACGATCAAAACAACTTCATCACTAGCGAATTGACAAATGCAGATGGCAACTATTTATTTACTGGACTACCAGAAGGAAAATATAAGATTGTGCTTCCTGCGAGTAACTTTTCAGCGAATGAACCGCTGAACAACTTACCGTTCTCCTCTGTACCGACAAGTACCGACGACGACGATCAAGACAATGACGACAACGGTATTCAAACATCTGCTCAAGGGATGATTATGTCTCCCATCATCATGCTGACGGCAGGTACAGAACCGAGTGGTACAGAAGAGTTTTTGTTTCCATTACAAGATGGTAGCAACAACTCCAAGCAAGATGTCAATACCAATACAACGATTGACTTTGGCGTTCAAGACTTCGTACTGCCTGTTGAATTGATTGGTATCAAAGCGGTAGCAGATAACGATCATATTGATGTGCTATGGGCGACTGCTTCCGAATTGGACAACAGCCACTTTGAAGTAGAGCGAAGCGAAGATGCGAAATCTTTCAAGTACATTGGAAGAGTAGACGGTCAGGGTACAACACTAGAACGTACCGATTATAGATTTGAAGACAAAGAGGTAGCAGCAGACATCATCTACTACTATCGCTTGAAGCAAGTAGATATAGATGGAGCATACGAGTACACGGATGTAGTAAGTGCGCGATTGGATGGGAAGGAAAAAGAAGAGATGGTTTTGTATCCCAATCCTATAGGTCGAGCGAGCGTCTTGAACGTTCGTTTCTTCGCCAGCGATCTACAAACGGAACTCTACCTACTACATATGAATGGAGCGATTGTGAAAACAATTCGGCAGGAGGTACTGACCATTGGATGGACGGATATACAACTGAGCGTGAGCGACTTAGCAGCAGGTACTTATTTCGTAGCTGACAGTACAGGTCACGTGAAAGAATTTATTAAGGTAGATTAAGCGACTATATATTATAGGAATAGGAGAGAAATGCTAGTGTTATTTCTCTCCTGTTCTAATGACTGATACAACCAAATTTTAGTGTCCAAAAAATTAGCTTATAGACTCTGCCCTAAAGGTGGCAAATCAGCCACCTACTAGTCGTTTTAGCATACTCGTAATTGTGTAATTAGAGGTGTCTAGATCCAATCCTTGTCTAGGCACCGTTTTTTATTAAAGCTTATCGTAGAAAAAGCAGTACCATACGAATACTTTGCGATTCCAAGCGATAAACTGTATTATTGTGCATTGAAATAGATGAGTAAAATAGGCTATGATAAAACATGTCGCGATAGCGGGAAATATAGGAGCAGGGAAGACAACACTTTGCACACAGTTGGGGAAAAGTTTTGGATGGGACATACACTACGAATCGACCGAAAATAACCCATACCTCAGCGACTTCTACGAAGACATGAAACGCTGGTCGTTTAATCTACAAATCTACTTCCTCAATAGCCGCTACAAGCAAATTCTGGAAATTCAAAAGGGCGATAGAACGGTTATTCAAGACCGAACGATCTTCGAGGATGCCTACATTTTTGCACCCAATCTGCACAACATGGGTTTGATGACTACCCGTGACTATCACAACTATCTAGACCTGTTCGAGACGATGCAGTCGCAGATCGCTTCCCCAGATCTATTAATTTACCTACGCGCCAGTATTCCGACTTTAGTCGATCATATTCAATCTAGAGGACGCGAGTATGAAGGTAACATGAGTTTGGACTATCTCAAACGCTTAAACGAACGCTACGAAAGCTGGGTGGAGCGTTACAATAAGGGAAAATTACTCATCATCAGTTCGGATGAAATGGACTTCAAAAATAATCCCGAAGATGCTGGAACAGTCGTCGACATGGTACGTGGTGAAATCCACGGTTTGTTTGAACCCAATCTAGACAATACATGATATTAACGAACATACAAAAAGAACTGCAAGCAGCCAACACACAGCTCGTTGCCGTCTCTAAAACACACCCCAATGAAAAAATACTTGAACTTTACGAGGAAGGACAGCGTGACTTCGGCGAAAACAAAGTGCAAGAACTAGGCGACAAATACGAAAGCTTACCCAAAGACATTCGTTGGCATTTTATTGGACATTTACAGACCAATAAGGTTAAATACATTGCACCTTACATTCACTTAATTCATTCGGTGGATAGCCGAAAAGTGCTAAAAGAAATCAATAAACGCGCCCTTCAAAATGACCGACCAATCAATGGACTCCTCCAGTTCAAAATCGCGAAAGAAGATAGCAAATATGGCTTGACTCTAGAAGAAGGAAAGGCAATCTTAGAGGAGGAATACGCAAACATGGAAGGTGCCAATATCGTTGGCGTCATGGGTATGGCGACTTTCACCTACGACCAAGACCAAGTCCGCAGCGAGTTTCAACAATTAAAGTCCATATTCGATCAGCTCAAAGCCAACTATTTCAACGACGACCCTAGCTTCAAAGAAATTTCTATGGGCATGTCAGGCGACTACCAATTGGCGGTGGAAGAGGGAAGTACGATGGTGCGCGTCGGGAGTTTGCTGTTTGGCAATCGGAAGTAGTAGTTTTGGTGGAATTGGGGTTAACTGGCAGAATTGCTGGAATTGGATGCTTCGCTAATTGATTTTTGATAAACTGACATCCCGAAAACTTTCGGGAGTTGAACTGACTATCCAAACTGAAAGCGTAGGACTCAGGCAAATAGCTACTGAAAAGCCAACAGCCAACAGCCAACAGCCTTTAAATCGCTTGATGATTAAACGGCTGAATCACCATTTCCGATACGACACCAGAAAGTGGTTGCTGACACAAGAACCAAACCGCCTTCGCCGCTTCCTTTTGCGTAATAAACTTGTCTCGATTCACACGCATATCAATATCGTCCCAAAAGGGCGTATCGACACCACCGAGGTAAAGATTAGTGATGCGTACCTCCGTCCGCTTCAACTCTTCGCGCACCGATTTCAACATGCCATTCAGTCCGTACTTAGAAGCTGCATAAGCTGCCGCGCCAGACATTGGTGTTTTACCGAGTACACCAGGTAGGTTGATAATCAATCCTTTTTTGGCTGCTTTCATTGGTGGCAAAAAGGACTTCAAGAGATAAAACGTCCCTTTCAAATTGACATCAATCACTTGATCAAAGTCTTCATAGGTCAGCTTTTCCAATGGTTTGATAATGCCAATACCAGCAACGTTGATTAGTATATCCAACTGCCCCACCTGTTCGTGAAGCTTGGCAGCAACTTGCTCGACTGCACTCGCATTGGTAATATCCAACGTATGCGCTCGGCTACGATCAATACCATGCTGATCAGCTACTTCATTCAACTTTGTGGTATTTCGACCAGTTAGAAAAACATTCGCTTTATTATTCTGAATCAAGCGGGCGGTTTCCATTCCGATACCGCCCGTAGCACCTACGATGAGGACATTTTTATTTTGTAGCAAGACTATTCGAGTTTATCTGTTGAGAATTGTGGATGTTCTAGTTAGTAATAGCTCTCAAAAATTCATTTCGAGTGGCTTCTTCCAAAAATTTTCCACCATACTCCGACGTAACAGTACTACTGTCATTGTGTTCAACACCTCGCAGCTGCACACACATATGTTTCGCTTCCAAGTAGACAGCGACATCATCCGTCTTTAGCATTTGCTTCAGGTGGTTCGCAATTTGGATAGTCAACCGCTCTTGCACTTGTGGCCGCTTCGCAAAATACTCGACAATGCGGTTCAATTTAGACAGTCCAATGACTTGTCCATTTGCGATATACGCTACGTGCGCTACACCATAAATCGGTAAAAAATGATGTTCACAAAAAGTGTGTAATTTGATGCCTTTTTCGATCAACATTTGCTCGTAGCCAAACTTATTCTCGAATAGCGTGACAGCAGGTTCGTTCTTAGGATTGAGACCAGAAAAAATTTCTTTCACAAACATCTTCGCTACTCGGCGTGGTGTGCCTTGCAAACTATCATCCGTCAAGTCCAAACCTAAAATATCTAGTATTTCAGAGAAATGCTCTTCTATTTGCTGCATCTTTTTGGTGTCCGATAGCTCGAACGCGCCTTCTCGCATAGGTGTCTCAGGGTTGCTACTCATGTGAGCATCACCAAAGTCATTAAAGTCTGGTAATGCAGTTCCGTTTTTTTGATATGTTCCGTTAGTCATCTGTAATGAATGTGCGCTCAATGAACACTTGCTCCAAAATGGACAGTCATTCATTTCACACTGTGTAATGACACCTGCAATAGGCAAATGTCCACGTCCTAAACGCGTGGTGAGGAAATATGGTTCATGAGTTTAGACGTTCAAAAACGAACAAGAGGCGTTGTGGAAAAGTTAAACTCAGCCGCCTATGCTAGCCATCGACTCTGTAATGGGAATGGTAGAAAATCGCTGCTGTTCCGCTTCGTGCCCGTCTTTGGCGCGATTAGCGAGGGCTTCTAGGAGCGTAAATTTCAGCGCTTCATCGTTCGCGCCAGCACGCATCAAATCTCTAATATTAAAAACTCCGAAATCATAAAGGCAGGTTTTCATCATTCCTTTTGGCGTCAGCCGAATGCGGTTGCACGTTCCACAAAACAGCCGAGAATACGCGGCGATAATCCCAATCGTGCCAGCAAATTCAGGGACTTGATAATGTTTCGCTGTTGCGAAGTTCGGATCAGGTATCTTTTTTAACAATGGATGCACGCTCTTGATGTGGTCTAAAATGCGCTGATGATCCCACCAGTCGCTATGCTGTGCTTCCTCCAAACCGTTGAAGGGCATTTCTTCAATAAATCGAACGCTGATCGGGTGGTGACGCGTCCATTCGACCAATGGTAAAATATCGGCAATATTCTTACCCGACATCACCACGGTATTGATCTTCGTCGGAATCTTCATCGCCAACAACTGCTCAAACGTCTGCAACACCTGCGGCAACATATCGCGGCGCGTCAACTGAAAGAACCGTTCCCGATCCATACTATCCAAACTCAAATTGATGGAATCAAACAACGGTGCCCACTCCTCAATTTGGTCATGAAACAGCGTCCCATTTGTCGTCAAATGCAACTGCTTCAAGCCCTCGATCTGCCGAATCCGCTTCAAAAAATCAATCAACCCTTTCCGCAAAAATGGCTCCCCTCCAGTAATCCGAATCTTCTCAATCCCCATCGGAATCATCAACTGTAGCAAGCGTTCCAACTCTTCAAAACTCAACAACTCCTGACGCGGCACGTAGTCAATGCCTTCCGCTGGCATACAATACAGACAGCGCAGGTTGCAGCGATCCGTGACCGCTAGGCGAAGGTAATTGATGCGTCTGCCATGATTGTCGTAGAGCATGTATGTACGTTTGATGATAATGATCAGTAGATAACGTATTGAATACAAATGACAAGAAGAAAAAGGTGTGTTATTACAAGGATATGACGAATAAAATAGGTTAGTCAGGGTGGTTGTAGGGAAGTGATCCTTTTCACCTGAAACTATATACGTTTAAGAATGAATATCACCGTAAGGATAATACGTCCATCATTTTGGTGGTTGCATTGATAGGTTGTTCGCAATTGAGGAATAAATTTGAATGAATTTGTTGCTGGTTCAAAAGGAGTCAATATAATTGATCGTATCTACTGCCAAATTAGGAAAAGGTTTGTATATTTGTAACCAATGTATAAGGTTGACTAATTTGGTTACAAACTACTGATGAAGAATAGAAAGTACTATACAATTGCCGAGGCTGCTGAACTGATTGGGAAGAGCAAAGAGACACTAAGACGATGGGATAATAGTGGCAAGCTGACCGCTATTCGAGAACCAATTAGTAATTACAGATTGTATAGTGTGGAGCAATTGACGCTGTTTAATAAGCAACTGACGAATAAAATACACGACGAAATAGACAATTTTGTACATCCAAAAGGAGAATATAAAGTTTTAGAGCTATTTGCAGGTGCTGGCGGCTTAGCGATTGGAATGGAACGAGCCGGCATCAAATGTGCTGCGGTTAATGAGATCGACAAGTGGGCTTGTGCGACACTTCGCAAAAACAGACCTGAATGGACTGTTTTAGAAGGAGATATTAAATCTTATTCCTTCGAGGAGTATAGAAATGAGGTGGATATAGTGACGGGTGGCTTTCCTTGCCAAGCCTTTAGCTATGCTGGCAAAAAGCTAGGCTTAAAGGATGCGAGAGGAACACTCTTTTATGAATTTGCACGAGTCATACAAGAAGTAAATCCTAATATTTGTGTAGGCGAGAACGTCAGAGGATTGATGTCTCATGACAATGGAAATACACTGAGAGGAATGATTTCTATTCTAGACGAAATAGGCTACAATGTAGTGCCAGTGAAAGTGCTAAAAGCCATCCATTATCGAGTTCCACAAAAGCGAGAGCGAATCATTATTGTAGGTGTCCGGAAAGACATTGATGTTCAATACGAATATCCAACGCCACATACCAAAATTTATAACTTATCCGATGCGCTAAAAAAAGGTGATCTGTTTGATAGCGATGTTCCTGATTCTGAGGGAAGTGCATATCCAAAGCACAAAGCAGACGTCCTAGATTTAGTACCACCAAAAGGGTATTGGAGAAGCTTACCAGTAGAAATGCAGAAAGCATACATGGGGAAAAGCTACTACCTAGGAGGAGGAAAAACAGGAATGGCTAGACGAATAGGCTGGGACGAACCGTGTTTGACATTGACCTGTAGTCCTGCGCAAAAACAAACGGAAAGATGCCATCCTGACGAAACTAGACCGTTCACTGTTCGAGAGTACGCGAGAATTCAGACATTTCCTGATGATTGGGAATTTGCAGGTTCCATCTCTCAGCAGTATAAACAGATCGGTAATGCAGTTCCTTGCAATCTAGGAGAGGAGCTAGGCTATTCTTTAGTTCGCTTTTTAAATCAATACTACGAGAAATCAAAAAGGTCTGATGCTTCAATTTCCTTGACAAGTGCCTGATAGCCCTCTCCAAAGAACTGATTGGTTTCCATTGCTATAATAGTCTGATCAAGTTGGGTGGTCAGTCGATTGTAAAAGTGGGGAAATCCAGTTAGGCGATGCCAAAATTCTTCCCCTACAATGACAGGATAGGTCTGATCTATTCTTCTGTAGTGTTGGCTCAACTGTTCTTCTTCACCATATAAAACACCCAGTATTAGGTCGCTATTACTTAGGTTGATGCTATTCGTTCTGGCGAGATTAGCGACTTTATTAAACTTCTTAAGCAACGGATTGACATCTTCTGAATTGATCGTATTCGGACCTGATTTTAACTGACACCACTTCTTTCTACCATCTATTTTATCTACAAATTCAATGTCCATTCCTTTGATCAAAGAGCCATTTGCCAGACCTAATTCAACAAACATATTTTGAATTCTTGTCCCAAAAGAGGTGTTGATGGAAGTGCCAAGTACTCTAGGATAGTACAGCGCCTTCGCAATTCCTTCGGGAGTGAATTTGTCTTCTAGTATCTTGGATAAGTACTTTACCACTATCGGATTGATCTTGTATGATTTAAGCTTTGCATGTGTTTTGACTACATTTTTGCGGTGGTTGGAGAAGATTTTGTCTTCAAAGTAGGTGCATACGATTTTTAGAAGCTGCTCTTCATTCATGAGATAGGGAGTGTTTGATTGAGTTAGATATGTGCTTGAAAAAAATCCCAAATCAAAACTGGGATTATCGTCATGCTAAGCAACAATATTAAAGTATAGGCTAGGTGTTGAATACCCGCTGATCTATCAACTTCTGGTTCTTCATGAAATATAGCCAAAAATATCTTTCGTAGAGGTCGTTGTATTAAAAGCAGAACGATAGTAAATAGCGAACTCGATCCAGTTAAAAAGGCTTCATTTAACGAGAACCTGTTA
>CAYLPW010000042.1:1434-25694 GCA_964385665.1 uncultured Saprospiraceae bacterium | reverse complement strand
CTATCCATTGAAATTGGAAATTGCTGCCTTCATCATTGCTTGGGTTGCCTAAAGTCACTTCTTCTACTACACACCCTAGATTTTGATCTACTCCAGCGTCTACCACTGGTAAAGTTCTATCTTCTGCTACCACTATAGATGTGCTATTGATACAGCCATCTGTATCGCGTACACGCAAGTTATACGTGCCAGCCTCCATAACTGTTAACGTAGATTGAGTAGAAAAATCAAGAAGTGTACCTTCATTCGTTGACCATTCGAATTCCAATTCACTAGCTCCAGAAGAACTAGTACCATCCAGTGTTACTTCTTCATTCTCACAAGTCAGCAGTCCATTCAGATCAATAGATGCCGTGACGGTAGAAGAGTTATCAATCACTTCAACAGTAGAAGGCGCAGAGCGACAAAAGTTAGTAGTATCTTCTACGACTAAGGTATAAGAACCTACCTCACTAGCTTCGATCGTTTGGTCATTGCTGGTAAAGTCGCTCGGTCCTGCCCAATAATAAATGTACTGATCGCCAGTACTCGTACCGTCACCGCCTAACGTTACAGTTGTCGCGCTGTTACAAGTGACGAACTGATTCATACCAGCATCAGCAGTTGGTAGTACTCGATTTTCTGAAATAAGTAAAGAATCCATAGCTACACAAGTACCATTACTCGCACTGATAATATACGTTCCTCCACTATTGACTACCACATTACTTTCCTCTTGTCCAGAGATGATCGTTCCGTCTAGCGTCACCCAAGAGTAGACTGTTTCTAAGTCGGTATTGGTCATTGTTGTTCTCAGCACGATCAAGCTATCCTGGCAGTTAATCTCTGGTGCTTCTATTATTTCTATAATAGGTTGTTGGCGCAAGTTGATAGAGGTAGAGGTTTCAAAAACACAGCCATTCGCGTCTGTTCCCTCAAATCGCACCAAATTAGGTCCCATACTTAAGTTCGGGTCAGTAGGATCAAAAAAGCCCTCTTCTTCATCGACAATGCCATCGCCTATCCATCGACCATCTAATAAAAGAATGGTATCTGGTAGGTTTGTTTCTAAGTCGATTATTTCTGTATCTACTCCTATACACACGTTTTCAACAGGAAGCACTTCTAGATCAAAAGCCGTACAGTTGTTGGTAGAACAGGAAATAGATATCGTGTCGCTATTGCCACACTCGTCAGAAATGGTATAGATGCGGAAAAAAACTTCACTATTGGCAACTAAATTATTTTGTGTATAAAACGTATCAGTGCTAGTGATGTCAGGTGAAAAGTCTATCCCGTCCGAACTGAATGTATATCCAAATTCAGCATCTTCGTTCGGATGTGTCCAAGTAAAGGTGACAGAGGAAGCATTAACGTCTCCACAGCTAACAACAGGTGGCGTGACGGCCAATACAATATTGGTAGTAAAAGTATCCAACCCAGGACAGCCTAACGAATCGGTAAATTCATAGGTAATTTGCAACTCGCCAGAACCTGCTTCGCCTGGATTGAAAAAACCCTCTGGATCTACATTGTCTCCACCGAAGATACCCCCACTTGGCGTTGCCATTAGTTCTATTTCTCGGTCTCCTAAGCAGTATTCTTCCTCCAAGTCTATAGTCGCTTCTAGTATTTCATTGCACTCTATCGTATAGCAAACTTGGCTTGTCGTTTCTTCTACGCAAAGGTTGTCACCTAATGGTATGAGTTGGATGAGAGCAGAATCGGCTGGCGAAAGTCCACCAATAGACACCATGCCCAGATTAGTCGTATCTGTCCGAATCGTGTCGCCGCGCACGATGATGTTGTAGCCATATTCTATGTTAGCGTCGTTCTCCCATGTGAATTCTAGAGACTGTGCCGTAGAATCGGCACAAGTAATCGTAGGTGTGGGTAGAGTTTCTACGATGTCAAAGGTAGCTTCTGTCCGCAACTCACAACCACCAATGTCAATGAAAACATATTCTAAAACGTACGTTCCTATCCCCAAACTAGCTGGATCTATTTCTGTAATCACTTCATCGTCTAAAAGAAACGTTCCGCCCGTAGGTTCTGCACTTAATACTACAGCATTTTGAGTGACACAGTAGTTATCTGCGAAATTTGTAATGATCGGTGGGTCGTCATTGGAACAGTCTTCTACTACACATATCGTAGGATCATCTAGTCCACTATTTCCACATCCATCTGTACTAATAGCTTCGACAGAAAAGAAAACAATATTGCCTGCCATCAAGCCATCAATCATAACGCTTGTATCTGTCGTCATGATGGGACCAACGGGATTTCCTCCATCAACAAAGTAACTGTACTCAAAATTTTCTGCTGTCGGATGTGTCCACGTAAAGGTGACTCGATTACCACCTGGAATACACGTCACTACAGGTACTGGTGTTTCCTCCGATACCTCTGTAGCTACTGTATCTCTAAATACACAACCTGCTGGATCAATAAATTCGTAAGTAATGACATTGCTACCTAGGTTAGCGGCACTTGGATCGAATACGCCCATTGCGGATACCGCATCGCCCATAAATAATCCACCACTTGGTATAGCTGTCAGTTGAACTGGATCGCTTTCTCGACAGTACGCCTCTGCTAGTCCTACTATTTCGGTAGTGGTATCATCACAGTCATCTGTTTCTATTGTGCGACAAACGACTGGTATACTACTAGCTGTGCCACACTCAACAGTTTCCAATAAGCTAACTATAAACTCCACAGAATCACCATTCATTAAACCCTCAATCGTAAACAAGGAATCCATTACTTCTGCTACCATAACAGGCGGATTCTCATTAATACTATAAGAGATGTTAAAACTATCTAGAGTAGGGTGCATCCAAGCAATTCGTACCAAGTCTTCTGCGATGCTGTCACAACTAACTATAGGCGCGACGGGCGTTGACAAAACAGTCAGCAACACCGTGTCTGCCGAACCTGGACAGCCGCCAGCATCTGGTAAGGTGTAAATGATGGGAACAGTCATTTGTATAGAATCGGGCGAAAATGGAACATTGCTTGGGTCGAACATTCCGTCCGCCGTAATACCTTCACCGATGAACGCTCCACCTGCTGGATTGGCGCTCAGCTCAATCGTACCATCGTCTACACAAAACGTGGCATCGACCAAAGAATCAATTTGCACGATTTCTTCTGGACAGTTTTGCGCGACACATACCTGTGAAATCGTATCACTTTCTCCACAAGGTCCTATTCCCAATGCAACCATCTCAATACGAATGGCATCACCAGGGTTTAGATTATTGAAGGCTAACGAGGTTTCATCTATGACATTAGGGATCAGCACAGCACCGTTGATGCTCGGTAGTATTCGGTAGCGGCTGGCATCGTTGATCGCGTCCCAACTAAACACCACAGAACTATCCGTAATCATGCTACAAGTGGGTGCTGGAATGGAAGGTGTGGTCGCTATGCGTACAGGAAAATTATCTGTCCGTTGGCAGCCTACGGAATCTTGATAGGTATAGGTGATGTTCGTAGGGCCAACACCTGCGTCATTGGGCGAAAATTCTGTAATTATTGCGTTATTCAAAGCGAAAACGCCTCCTGAAGGATTGGCTTCTAGTTCAAAATCTTCGTCTTCTAAACAATAGAGCGTATCAATATTCACGTCCGCAGCAAACGTGATGCCACCACAACTAATGGTGCTACACATCACGGTATCAAAAGCACTTTTGCAGCCGTTCGTGCCTACCGCGTTGATAAGTATGGTGACCGTAGTCGAATCCTCACCACTAGCGTTGACTAGATCGTTGATAAAAATAGAGTCTCCGTCAGACGTAATAGCTGGTGACGCTTGCCCATTTCTCAAAATACTATATTCAAAAAAGTCTGCTGGATAGTCGATGTCGAAAGTAATGGATGAACCTGTTGCATTGCCACAATCCGCTATTTGCAAGGTGTCGATAACAGGACTTTCTACCAAATTGGCGGGAAACTCCGTCAGCAATCGGACTTGACCACGAAAGCTGCCAGTTGCACCATTGGTGGTGCCATTGCAAGCAGCAGTGGAGTTGGTGACTACACCTGCGTTTCCTCCTGCTAGTCCTGGATTACTGGTATTCGCGTCTTTGGTATAAACACGTCCAGCACTACCGCCACCACCAGGTCCTGTACAATTGGGTGTGCCTGAGGCATCAGTATTTCCTCCGTTTCCTCCATTCGCTTCTACTAACACTAGCCCTCGAAATTCTTCCACCATCAACACTAAACTTCCAGCAGCACCGCCACCGCCTGCTCCTGCTTGAGCGTCAGCAGCATTTTCTCCATTTACTCGTATACTGCCGCCCCCCAGTATTTGATCGGCAAACACAATGACTATACCACCGCCTGCTCCACCATTGCTTCCATTGCCATCAGCTGCGTGTCCTGCACCGCCACCACCACCCATAAACAGGCGCATACTATCATTGGGTAATAGTTGACCTGCCAGCCCTGGGAAATTACCTCGACAGCCATCAACACTTTCTAGTAGTCCTCCCTGTCCACCTGGCGTATGATGACCACCACCGCCACCACCAGTGTTATGGTCGTTAGCACCACCACCACCATTAGCTTGCTTGCCTTGTCCGCTCTCTTTATCGTTGACGTAGGCAGCTATTCCTTCTCCTTTCTGCGCGCCTCTCCAGTTCGCCGATGGATAAAAATAATCGGTTGCGAAGCTTCCAAAAGTGATAGAAGAACAACTATCCGTTGTTATGGTATTAGCTGTTCCGCCTCGAAACCCGATACCAGTTGCATCAATCAATCCACTTACTGTCAGTTCACGACCTGCATCAAAAACGATGACACCACCTGTCGTTCCATTCCAGTTCGCTCCTGTTAGAGTTGTGCTAACTACCGCTTCCTCGTAGGTAGGAATGGTAATTAATTGGACTGCACCGCTCCTATCGTAAGCGTGCAATGTAGAATACCGTAGTTGAATTTCATTGCCGTTGATGGTGGAAATTTCGTTGCGTTCGTACCAACCTGCGCCACCTACGTCTTCTAGGTCTCCAAAAAGTGAAGAATTCGTCTCGTTAATCGTCGCCCCCTGCATCTGTATAAGTAGTACAGCGTCACCAGGAGCAAACGCACTAGCATCATCAACTGTAATGATTGCTTCGCACTGATCGTAATCGGTGACTGCGGTGTAGCTATTGATAATGCCAGAAAGATCATCTTGACTGTATATCCATTGTGGCACAAGAAGAGAAACAAAGGATACTAAAATCAGTAATGGGTAATTGTTTGTCATGTTGACTAA
The DNA here is from genome assembly GCA_964385665.1 of uncultured Saprospiraceae bacterium. Classification (GTDB taxonomy): domain Bacteria; phylum Bacteroidota; class Bacteroidia; order Chitinophagales; family Saprospiraceae; genus JAAUTG01. The sequence goes on along the minus strand of CAYLPW010000042.1, from coordinate 20,446 downwards.
TGTCTTTTGAAAGGCACAAACTGTGTTGTCTCTACCTTCTAAATCGGTTCTGCAAATGAAATCTTGATTACCTTGAGGTATGCTGTTTAGGGTAGCTATGTAGACGAGGGAAATTTAGGCAAACATATTACGATTTTTCGTTAAGTTATAATTTCAAAAGTCAAATTCTTGCGACGAAGAATGATGATAGAAAGTTATTTTTGGGTGAATCACATGGTTGGAAAACACCAACTGTTTTTAGTACTTATCATTGCCTCTACTCTGAAATCTACCTTTCAATGAAGTGGGGCTGAAAACAATACAAAGATAAAGATCGCTGATAAAGTGAATATCTTCCAGTCATTAATTATACGGTAACCTAAGTTTCTATTAATTTTATATCGTACTCGTAACCGCTAAACTTGTTTAGCAGGTTGAACGCACCCAACAAGTTTGGTCGTTACGAAGGATGGTCTAACGTCTAACATCTGACAAGTCTATATCATCAAAAAACACCACTTGATAACGATAGAGTATCTGCTAAAGTATGAACCAGCAAAAAAGCGTTGCTCCTAAGTTAGGAACAACGCTTTGTATTTCTTACAACTATTTAGCTGCTGTTACATATCGTAGTCGTCATCGTCCATTTGAAGGGCAGCTCGACGCGCTTCGTACTCATTCTGTGAATCTTGAGTCGTCACAAACAATTGTTCGTACTTACGCATCCCTGTACCAGCTGGAATCTTCTTCCCGACAATTACATTCTCTTTCAAGCCAAGCAGAAAATCGCGCTTCGCACCGATTGCTGCTGTACTGAGTACTTTCGTCGTCTCCTGGAAGGAAGCGGCTGAAATCCAACTGCTTGTTCCCAAAGAGGATTTCGTAATACCTTGCAACAATGGACTAGAAGTCGCTGCTATGGCATCGCGGTGTTCAACCGTCTGTAAATCCTGACGCTTCAATCGAGAATTTTCTTCTCTCAACTGACGCAAACTCACTAACTGTCCTGCTCGCAACTTATTGGAATCACCTGGATCTGTCACGATCTTTTTATCGAAAATCCAATCATTTTGCTCAATGAAATCGTATTTTTCAACTGCTTCACCTTCTAGGAAAGTAGTATCTCCTGCATCCTCAATTTGTACACGACGCATCATCTGACGCACAATGACTTCAATGTGCTTATCGTTGATCGCAATACCTTGTGAACGGTAAACTTCTTGAATACCATTGACTAAGTAAGACGCCACTGCAAATGAGCCACGAATATTTAGAATGTCTCTCGGTGCAATAGCTCCATCGGATAGACGCATACCTGCTCGCACGAAGTCACCATCTTGGATCAAAATATGGCGAGATAGTCCAATCAAATATTTTCTACGCTGTCCATCTTTTGCCTCTACGGTCACCTCACGATTACCACGCTTGATTTTCCCGAAGGTAACAATACCATCAATCTCCGACACCACTGCTGGATTCGATGGATTACGCGCTTCGAATAACTCCGTTACCCGTGGCAGACCACCCGTGATATCCTGAATTCCACCTAATTTGCGTGGAATCTTAGCCACTGTTTGACCAGCTGCTACGCTATCACCATCTTCAATCGACAGATAAGAACCTACAGGTAAGTTGTAGTTTTTCATCGCTTCGCCATCCGCATCCATTACCTTGATAGTCGGAATCTTACGCTTGTTACGTGACTCAACGATTACTTTCTCTGCGTAGCCGGTTTGGTCGTCTCGCTCCACTCGGAACGTAATGTTCTCTTCAATCGATTCAAACTGTGCCATTCCAGAAAATTCGGAAACGATAACAGCGTTGAATGGATCCCACTCACACAGCACATCTCCTTTCTTGATTTTCTGTCCGTCTTTCACGAATAAAGTTGCACCGTAAGGGATATAGTTAGAAGAGTATTGCTTCGTCTTCGTTTCCGCATCCATGATGCGCACTTCACCTGAACGCGAAATGACGATATCTTTGTCATCGCTTTCTAAATGCGTCGTTTTCATACTGTCAAACTCAATGATCCCATCGAATTTGGCTACCATGTTCGACTCTTGCTTCGCTACAGAAGCCACACCACCCACGTGGAAGGTACGTAATGTCAACTGCGTTCCTGGCTCACCAATGGACTGCGCTGCGATGATACCTACTGCATCACCCATTTCGGCAATACGTCCTGTCGCTAAGTTTTTGCCATAGCACTTACGACAAACACCGCGCTTCGTCTCACAGGTCAATACGGAACGAATCGTTACCGACTCGATACCTTCACTGTCGATGTAACGTGCCTTTTCAGGACTAATATATTCACCAGCCTTCAGGATGATCTCCTCCGTTACTGGATGCTCGATGTCATATAAACTATAACGCCCTTCGATACGAGACGCTAAGTCCTCAACGATCTTCTCATTGTCTTTCAATGCCGTCGTATCAATACCACGCAAGGTTGTACAATCTTCTTCCATGATGACCACATCCTGCGAGACATCTACCAAACGACGTGTCAAGTAACCTGCATCTGCTGTTTTCAATGCGGTATCGGCTAGACCTTTTCGCGCACCGTGCGTAGAGATAAAGTACTCTAGTACAGACAGTCCTTCGATGAAATTCGCTAAGATTGGGTTCTCAATAACTGCTCCGCCAGTATCACCTGATTTACGCGGTTTCGCCATTAATCCCCGCAATCCACACAACTGCTTAATTTGACGCTTCGATCCACGCGCACCTGAATGCAACATCATATAAACGGAGTTAAATCCTTGCTTATGCGATGCTAACTCCTTCATTAAAGTGTCTGTAATACGGTTATCCGCATACGTCCACTTGTCGATGATTTGGTTGTAGCGTTCGTTGTTGGTGATGAGTCCCATGTTGTAGTTCTCCCACACTTCGTCCACTTCTTCTTGCGCTTCCGTCAACGCGATTTGCTTCATCTCAGGAATAATCAAATCCCCTAAGTTGAACGATAAGCCACCTTTGAATGCCCAATAGAAACCCATCTCCTTGATGCGATCTAAGAAAGCCGCTGCTACGTTGAAGTCAGTCCGCTCAATGATATTACCAATGATGCGCTTCAAGTTTTTCTTCGTCAACAATTCATTGACATAAGGCACACTTTCTGGTACAGCACGGTTAAAGATCACTCGTCCCGTAGTCGTATCCACACGTTGGTGCACCAAATTTCCTTCTTCGTTTTCTACTTGCACACGTACTTGAATCTTCGCGTGCAAATCTAGTTTCTCCTCATTGTAAGCAATCACTACTTCCTCTGGAGAATAGAAACGTTGTCCTTCTCCTTTCACTTTGATCTCGGCCGTAGAAGAACGCTCTTTCGTGATGTAGTACAAGCCCAATACCATATCCTGAGAAGGCAAAGTGATTGGAGAACCGTTTTGTGGATTCAACATATTGTGCGCTGACAACATCAGTACTTGCGCTTCTAGAATAGCTGCTTGGCTCAACGGTACGTGTACCGCCATTTGGTCACCATCGAAATCGGCGTTGAATGCGCCACATACTAGTGGGTGCAACTGAATCGCCTTCCCTTCAATCAATCGAGGCTGGAATGCCTGAATAGATAGACGGTGCAAAGTCGGTGCTCGGTTCAGTAGCACTGGGTGACCTTTCAATATATTTTCTAGAATTTCCCAAATAACTGGGTCTTTTCTATCGACTAATTTTTTCGCGGACTTCACCGTCTTGACGATACCGCGCTCAATCAATTTGCGAATCACAAATGGCTTGAACAACTCGGCAGCCATCCCTTTTGGCAATCCACACTCGTGAATCTTCAAGGTCGGTCCTACTACGATCACCGAACGACCAGAATAGTCGACACGCTTACCCAATAGGTTTTGGCGGAAACGTCCTTGCTTTCCTTTCAGAATGTCACTCAATGACTTCAATGCACGACCACCTTCCGCTTTTACGGCGTTAGATTTACGAGAGTTGTCGAACAAGGAATCAACTGCCTCTTGTAGCATTCGCTTCTCGTTCCGAAGGATTACTTCTGGTGCTTTAATCTCCAAAAGTCGCTTCAAACGGTTGTTTCGAATGATGACTCGACGGTACAAATCATTCAAATCTGAACTCGCAAATCGACCACCGTCTAGTGGCACTAACGGACGCAATTCTGGTGGAACAACTGGTAAGTACTGAATAATCGACCACTCAGGTCGATTCTCAATACGTGTTTGTCCGTCGCGGAATGCTTCCACTACTCGCAGCCGCTTTAAGGCTTCTGACTTACGTTGCTGCGAGGTTTCGTTTGCTGCTTGGTGACGCAAATCGAACGACAATTGATCCAAATCTAAGCGCATCAATAGATCACGAACCGCGTCCGCACCCATTTTTGCCATAAATTTATTCGGATCTTCATCTGGCAAGGTCTGATTTTCAGTGGGTAGCGTTTCTAGAATATCTAGATACTCTTCCTCTGTCAATAAGTCCATTTTGGCAATGCCTTCTTCCAGCTTTATACCTGGCTGAATCACCACGTACCGCTCATAGTAGATGATACTCTCCAATTTCTTGGAAGAAAGCCCCAACATGTAGCCAATCTTGTTGGGCAATGATTTAAAGAACCAAATGTGTACAACAGGCACTACCAACTTGATGTGTCCCATTCGCTCCCGTCGCACTTTCTTCTCGGTCACTTCTACTCCGCAACGATCACACACGATTCCTTTGTAGCGAATTCGCTTATATTTTCCGCAATAACATTCGTAATCTTTGACTGGACCAAAAATACGCTCGCAAAACAAACCATCGCGTTCTGGCTTGTACGAACGATAGTTGATCGTCTCCGGTTTCAGCACTTCACCATACGAACGCTCCAATATATCGTCCGGTGAAGTCAAACTGATCGTGATACTCTCAAAGTTTTGACTTTGTATGCGGTCTTGCTTCTTAAATGGCATATGCTATATATTATGGAGTGCTGCTGACTAGCATAAATCTAGTCAGCAACACCATTAATTTTTTAATCAAATTTCACATCCAATGTCAATCCTCGTAATTCATGAACCAATACGTTGAATGATTCAGGAATATTTGGTGTCGGTAGTGGATCTCCTTTCACAATCGCTTCGTATGCTTTCGCTCGACCGTTGATGTCATCCGATTTGATGGTCAACAATTCCTGTAGAATATTAGACGCTCCGAATGCTTCCAATGCCCAAACTTCCATCTCCCCGAAACGCTGTCCACCAAATTGCGCTTTACCACCCAATGGCTGCTGCGTAATCAAGGAGTACGGTCCGATAGAACGTGAGTGCATTTTGTCGTCGACCATATGCGATAGTTTCAGCATGTAGATCACACCGACTGTCGCTTGCTGGTGGAAACGATCGCCCGTTTCGCCATCCGACAAGTACGTTTGTCCTAAACTCGGTAGATTCGCTTCTTGAATGTATTCTTCGATCTCATCCATCGTCGCTCCGTCGAAGATTGGCGTACCAAACTTCAAGCCTAGACGCTCACCTGCCCAACCAAGAACGGTCTCAAAAATCTGACCGATATTCATACGAGAAGGTACACCTAGCGGATTCAAGACGATATCAACTGGCGTTCCATCTTCCAAGAATGGCATATCTTCCAAACGAACGATACGTGCCACGATTCCTTTGTTACCGTGACGACCTGCTAACTTATCTCCCACTTTCAGCTTACGCTTCTTCGCCATGTAGACTTTCGCAAGTTTCAAAACACCTGCTGGCAATTCATCACCAATACTGATGTTGAACTTCTCGCGCTTGTAGCGACCAATCTCTGCATTGTTCTTGATGCTGTAATTGTGTAGCAGTTGAGCGATCAAGCTATTCGTATGCTCATCTTCTGTCCAATTACTATAGTCTACTGTCGTATAGTCAATCTCACGCAGCAATTGCTGTTCGAATGCTTTGCCTTGAGGAATCAAGATTTCGCTGTAGATACTTTTGACACCTTGCGACGTTTTGCCTTTCAGCAAGACGAGCAATTTGTCGATCAAGATCGTCTTCAACTCGTTCATCGCGATTGCATGCTGATCGTCTAACTCCTCTAACTGATTCTTCTCCGATGTCTTCTGCTCTTTATCTTTCTTCGCGCGAGAGAACAACTGCTTGTCGATAATGACTCCTTTTGTTGATGGAGGTGCCTTCATGGAAGCATCTTTCACATCTCCTGCTTTGTCACCAAAGATGGCACGTAGTAGTTTCTCCTCTGGCGTTGGATCAGATTCTCCTTTTGGCGTGATCTTACCAATCAAAATATCGCCTTCACGCACCCAAGCTCCGACACGAATGATACCATTCTCATCTAAGTCTTTCGTCGCTTCTTCGGATACGTTTGGAATATCATTGGTCAATTCCTCTTCCCCCAACTTCGTATCGCGCACGTCTAACTCGAAATGCTCAATATGCAAAGACGTGAATACATCATCCCGAACAACACGCTCTGATAGTACAATCGCATCCTCAAAGTTGTAACCTTTCCAAGGCATGAACGCCACTTTCAAGTTTTGACCTAGTGCCAATTCTCCTTTCTCCGTCGCGTAACCATCGCAAAGAATTTGACCTTTTGTCACTCGGTCACCTGTATTGACAATCGGCTTCAAGTTGATACACGTTCCTTGGTTCGTTCTTCTAAACTTGATTAAAGAGTACGCTTTCACATTGTCCTCGAAAGAAACCAACTGGTCTTCTTCCGTACGGTCATAGCGAATGACAATCTCGTTGGCATCCACGTATTCTACAATACCTTCACCTTCCGCATTAATCATCATGCGACTATCACGAGCCACTTTTCCTTCCAGTCCTGTACCTACGATTGGTGAACTTGGACGCAACAAAGGAACGGCTTGACGTTGCATATTCGATCCCATCAAGGCGCGGTTCGCATCATCATTCTCTAGGAACGGAATCATGGAGGCGGAAACACCCACAATCTGATTCGGCGCGACATCCATGAATTCGATTTCCTCTGGCGTTAATACTGGGAAATCACCATGCTCTCTACACTTAATCCGATCCGACTCAAATGCTCCTGTTTCACTCACTGGTGCATTCGCTTGAGCAATTCGCTTGTAATCCTCTCCTTCTGCGGATAAGTATTGAATTGGATTGTTCAAATCGACCACGCCTTTTTCTACTTCACGGTACGGTGTCTCTAAGAAACCCATTTTGTTGACCTTCGCATGTACACAAAGGGTAGAGATCAATCCAATATTCGGTCCTTCTGGCGTTTCAATCGTACACAAACGACCATAATGTGAGTAGTGAACGTCACGTACCTCAAAACCTGCACGCTCTCTAGACAGACCACCTGGTCCTAATGCCGAAATTCTTCGCTTGTGCGTGATTTCTGACAATGGATTCGTCTGGTCGCAGAACTGTGATAGCTGACTCGTTCCAAAGAAAGAGTTAATTACAGAGGACAGCGTACGGGCATTAATCAAGTCAATTGGTGTAAAGACTTCGTTGTCTCGTACATTCATTCGTTCCCGAATGGTACGTGCCATACGAGCCAAACCGACACCAAACTGTGCATACAACTGCTCTCCTACGGTACGGACACGACGATTGCTCAAGTGATCAATATCATCAATCTCTGCCTTTTGATTCATCAGTTTCACCAAATACTTGACAATCTCAATGATGTCCTCTTTGGTCAGTACCAATGTTTCAATTGACGTGCTTAGCGACAGTTTACGGTTGATCTTGTAGCGACCGACTTCTCCTAGATTATATCGCTTATCGGAGAAGAACAACTTGTCAATAATACCACGAGCGGTTTCCTCATCTGGTGGCTCTGTACCTCGAAGCTGCTTGTATATATATTGTACCGCTTCTAATTCTGAACTAGAAGGGTCTTTCTGCAAGGTGTTGTAAATGATGGAATAATCATCTTCAATATCTTCCTTCTGCAAAATGACAGACTCAATCTCTGCACCTGAATCAAGAATCATTTCGATGTTGTCCTCGTCCAACACGACATCCCGTTCCAAGATGATCTCGATACGTTCCATCGTCGTTACCTCACCTGTGTCCTCATCCACAAAATCTTCTACCCATGAACGCAAGACACGTGCTGCCAACTTCCGTCCAATGGCTGCTTCCATATTGTCTCGGTTCACTTCCACTTCGTCTGCTAAGCCAAAGACGCTCAATATCGCTTTATCCGTGTCGAAACCGATCGCACGCATCAAAGTCGTTACTGGAAACTTTTTCTTTCGGTCGATATACGCATACATCACCGTATTGATGTCTGTTGCGAATTCCATCCAAGCTCCTTTGAACGGAATTACTCGCGCGGAGTAGATTTTCGTTCCATTTGGGTGGAAGGTTTGTCCGAAAAATACACCTGGCGAACGGTGCAATTGTGAGACAATCACGCGCTCTGCTCCGTTAATGACGAACGTTCCTTTCGGTGTCATGTAGGGAATATTTCCTAAGAATACATCCTGCACAATCGTTTGGAAATCAACGTGTTCTTCGTCATTACAAGAAAGGCGTAACTTTGCTTTTAGGGGAACACTATACGTCAATCCACGGTGCATACATTCTTCAATGGTGTAACGCGGTGGGTCAACGAAGTAATCTAAGAACTCAAGCACGAAAATATTACGCGCATCGGTGATCGGAAAGTTTTCCTGAAACACTCGATACAAACCTTCATTTCCTCTATTCTCAGGAGTGGTTTCTAATTGAAAAAACTCCTTAAATGACTTGAGTTGTATTTCTAAAAAGTCTGGATAATCTGCAATTACCCGGGATTTACCGAAGTTCACCCGTTTTTGCTCTGCGGTCAACGTACCAATGGATGAAGTCATCTATTCTTAGTTTTGCTACGAGTATGAAAGAATAGTCTCAATCTTTTATCAAGACTTATGTATGAATGAGTACCGCCGAACAGATCTAGTTTCTCTGTGATGCTATTCAGGTTTATCATTCTTTGGGAGGTGTTTATCTCAAATCTACTACCTTTACCATATCGTTCTACGATTAATAATAAGCCTATAAACGACAATAGCACCTCACTTAATGTCAGGGCATGACATTACGCAAAGTGCGATTCACTTATAAGACAATAAAGTTATTGACCATAGACTTGGTAAAGACTGTATGTGTAAACAGCAGTCATCAACTATTAGTTCAATGACGATCATTTTTTTTCGGTCTTCCTTATAGGGGAATAGGCTTAACAAGCAGCGTGCTACTTATTAAGCCTAAACGAAGAGCAAAACAATTGTTTCACTCTGTATGAATGAAGAATTACTTCAATTCTACCTCAGCACCTACACCTTCTAGCGCAGCTTTCAAGCTCTCTGCTTCTTCCTTAGAAACTTTCTCTTTCACTACACCTGGCGCACCGTCAACTAATGCTTTCGCATCTTTCAAGCCGATACCTAGTAATCCTTTGATTTCTTTAACGACTTTCAACTTAGCCGCGCCAGCAGAATTCAAAATTACATCGAATTCAGTCTGCTCTGCCGCACCACCGTCGCCGTCTCCGCCTCCAGCAGCAGCACCAGCAACCGCTACTGCTGCAGCAGCAGGCTCAATGCCGTAGTCATCTTTCATAATTGTCAACAAGTCACTTACCTCTTTTACTTTCAGTTCTACTAACTGTTCAGCAAGTGCTTTTAAATCTGTAGCCATGATCTTAATTTTTTAATTGGTACGATAATATATGTATTATGCGTAAGCTTGGAAGCCTAGTTTAGTGGAAGACGACTAACTATTTAAATTATCGCCTTCGTTTCATTGATGGGTATTACGCCTCTTCGCGCTCTGCTAATGTTTTCAACAATCCAGCCAAATTTGTTTGACTAGATTGTAGAGCACCCATCAAGTTCTTCATTGGAGATTGTAACAAAGTCACTAGCTCTCCTAACAATTCTTCGCGCGACTTGATATTTGCCAATGCGTCGATTTGATCGTCACCCGTATAAATAGACGAATCAATGTACGCTGCTTTTAATATTGGACGCTCGTGTTCCTTACGAAACTCTTTGATTAGCTTCGCTGGCGCATTTGCTGTATCCGTAAACAACAAAGCAGTTGGACCTTTTAACGAATCATATAAACCCTCATAATTCTTCTCCGCATCTCCTGCTTCTAGTGCTTTCCGAACTAGCGTATTTTTAACGACTTTCATCTCAATCCCCTTCTCATAGCACAGCGCACGTAGTTTATTCACCTGCCCAACTGTCAACGTCGAAGCATCTGTTACGTAAAAGAAGTCGTTATTCTCAAATTTATCTTTTAGAAGCGCTACTGCTTCTGTCTTTTGCGTCTTAGTCATGTTGATATATGATTGAACTCTGCTAGAAGAGTAGATTATTTAATGGACGATTTCGTTTCGATCTTGATGCCAGGACTCATTGTACTGGCTACGGTCACTGACTTCACGTAAATTCCTTTTGCTGAAGAAGGCTTCATTCTATTTAAAGTCGATAGTAATTCCTGTGCGTTTCCTGCCAACTTGTCAGCAGTAAAAGAAACACGACCTACAGAAGAATGTACAATACCATACTTATCTACTCGAAAAGAAATTTTACCGCCTTTCACATCTTGAATCGCTTCGACAACGTTCGGTGTTACGGTACCAGTTTTTGGATTGGGCATCAACCCTCTTGGTCCTAGTATTCGACCGATACGTCCTACCTTTGCCATCACTTGAGGCATCGCGATAGCGACATCAAAATCTGTCCAACCACCTTGTATTTTTTGAACGAGTTCATCTAAACCTACATAGTCAGCACCAGCTTCTTTTGCTTCTGCCTCTTTATCAGGCGTACAAAATACTAGTACTGTTTTGGTCTTACCAGTACCGTGAGGAAGTGTTACGGTACCACGTATTGCTTGATCTGCTTTTCTAGGATCGACTCCTAAACGGATGTGCAGATCAACAGAAGCGTCAAATTTGGTGATGTTTACTTCTTTCACCAAAGACATTGCTTCTTCTAACGAATAGAGCTTTGAGCTGTCGACTTTTGCGTTTGCTGCTGCTCTCTTTTTTGAAATTCTAGCCATTGTTAATTACTTTAAGGTAATAGCGTTACTTGCCCTATTAGCAACTAACTCCCTTTTGTCTATAAAATAAAAGGACTACTTGAAAGTGCTTTCGTCCTTTTAAAAATATCTTATTCTGAGTTCAATAATAAACTCACCTGACTGTTGAACACATTCACATTTAACAAAAAATGAATCCCGAAAACTTTCAAGGTGAATCTAATTATTCTACATTATTTATGCCTCTGCCGTGGTTTCCCAAGGCGGCGTACCTGAAATAGTGATACCCATACTACGGGCTGTACCTGCCACCATCTTCATACCAGATTCAACCAAATACGAGTTCAAATCTGGAGCCTTATCTTCTGCGATAGCACGAACCTGATCCCAAGTCACTGAGCCTACTTTATTTCGGTTAGATTCTGGAGACCCTTTTTTCAACTTCGCCGCTTCCATCAGTTGAACAGCTGCTGGTGGTGTTTTAACAACAAACTCAAATGATTTGTCTTTAAACACGGTAATCACCACAGGTAATATTTTCCCTTGCTGCTCTTGCGTCTTCGCGTTGAATCGCTTGCAAAACTCCATAATATTGACGCCCTTTGCACCTAGTGCTGGACCTACTGGAGGAGCTGGATTTGCTTGTCCACCTTTTACTTGCAACTTGATAAACGTATCGACTTCTTTTGCCATTCTATTTAGACTTTAGATTTTAGATGGTAGACTTTAGACTAACTCATCCAAAATACAATCAGTTTGAATTATCAATTTATTGGTAGCAAATCGTGGAACGTAATGAAAAAAGAACAGTAAGTATCAGTAACTCAACCTAATATCCAATGTCTATCATCTAACGTCTCCAATCATTGCTGTTTTTCTACTTGCATGAAGTTTAACTCCACTTCTGTGCCTCGTCCAAAAATTTTGACGATGACTTTTAGTTTCTTCTTCTCTTCGTTGACTTCTTGAATATCCCCAATGAACTCGTTAAACGGTCCATCTATGATTTTGACTGTCTCACCAACTATGAATGGTTCGATCAATGCTTCTCCTGCATCCTGTGAATCATCTACTCTCCCAAGCATGCGATTCGCTTCTGACTCGCGCATCGGGATCGGATTCGTCTTTCCTAAAAAGTGGATAACATTTGGAACATTTGCGATGCTCTGCACGATTTCACCAACAAAGCGACTGGGGTCTGCTTCTACTAGAATATATCCTGGTAAAATATTTCGTTCGGAAACGACTTTTCTACCGCTTCGGATTTTGTATACTTTTTCGGTAGGCACTAGAATTTGCGTGATAAAGTCTTTCCACCCATTGCGCTGTATCTCTTGCTCAATGCGTTCCTTTATCTTTTTTTCTTTTCCACTAATGACTCTCAACGAGTACCATCTATGTCCTTCTACTGCCATAAAGTTTATATCTTCTAGTTTGTATTATTGAAATAAATCATAAAACAAACCCAAGCCATTTTTAGCGACAAAATCCATCACGAAAATGATTCCCGCAAAAATGAGCGACGCCACGATTACTAAAATCGTGTTGCTTTGTAAGCTTTTCCAATTGGGCCAAGTTACCTTATGCACCAACTCGTCATAGCTTTCTCTAATGTATAATCTTATTTGTTCCATATCGATTTTGATTGACAAGGAAACAAAGCAAAGTAACTAACCAATAGCTACCTTACTCGAATCAGCGCGAGCAGTAGGGGTCGAACCCACGACCTACGGTTTTGGAGACCGTCGCTCTACCAACTGAGCTATACTCGCGAATAAAGATGAATAAGGAGTTCCAGAAACTGATCCGAAACTCCTTTTCAATGTATTTCATGTTTAGTAGTAATAGACAAAAAGCATTTCTGTCTTATCTACTATTTTACTCAATAATTTCAGTGACCTGACCCGCACCTACTGTACGTCCACCTTCACGAATTGCAAAACGAAGACCTTTCTCCATTGCAATTGGGTTAATCAAGTTTACTTCTAAAGAAACGTTATCGCCAGGCATCACCATTTCTACATTTTCTGGTAGAACGACATCACCCGTCACGTCTGTTGTACGGAAGTAGAACTGAGGACGGTATCCGTTGAAGAATGGTGTGTGACGACCTCCTTCATCTTTACCTAGTACATATACCTCGCACTTGAACTTCAAGTGTGGCTTCACAGAACCAGGCTTGCAGATCACCATACCACGCTTGATCGCTTCTTTGTCGATACCACGTAATAGAATACCAGCATTATCACCAGCTTCTCCGCGATCCAAAATCTTACGGAACATTTCTACTCCTGTTACTACAGAAGTCAATGGCTTCTCGTCTTTTGCTTGCATCCCTACGATCTCTACAGGATCATTTACGTTGATGACTCCACGCTCAATACGACCTGTTGCTACTGTACCACGACCTGTGATAGAGAATACATCTTCAATCGGCATCAAGAACGGCTGATCAACCAAACGCTCTGGCTCAGGAATATCACTGTCACAAGCATCCATCAAGTCCATGATCGCTTGTTGTGCAGCTTCATCACCTTCTAGTGCTTTCAATGCAGACCCTTGAATAACAGAAGCATTGTCACCATCAAACTCATAAGAGTCTAACAATTCACGTACTTCCATTTCTACCAACTCTAACATCTCCTCGTCGTCTACTAAGTCCACCTTGTTCATGAACACAACAATCTTAGGAACACCTACCTGGCGCGCCAACAAGATGTGCTCACGTGTTTGCGGCATCGGACCATCTGTAGCAGCTACTACTAAAATAGCACCATCCATCTGTGCTGCACCCGTAACCATGTTTTTTACATAGTCGGCGTGACCTGGACAGTCAACGTGTGCATAGTGACGGTTTTCTGTTTGATACTCTACGTGTGCAGTATTGATTGTAATACCACGTTCTTTCTCCTCTGGCGCACCATCGATTTTATCGTAATCTGTTTTTTCTGCCAATCCTTTCTCTGACAATACGTATGTAATTGCAGCTGTTAAGGTGGTTTTACCGTGGTCAACGTGACCAATGGTACCAATATTTAAGTGCGGTTTTGACCGATCAAAAGTCTCCTTTGCCATTGTGAACTAATTTGTATTCTTGAAGATTTGTTGATAAACTACTTGTAAAGACGTTAGATTGTAGACATTAGACGCTAGACGTTTAATCATCTATAACATTAATATCTTAATCCCTTTGATTGCCTTTGTTCATTATAACTATCGACAACAGCCGATTTCTTTGTTAAAGTGAAAACAGAGCCAATGATAGGAATTGAACCTACGACCCCTTCCTTACCATGGAAGTGCTCTACCCCTGAGCTACATTGGCGAAAAGACCAATAGCTCGTTTGCTATTCGTCTAATTGGTGTACCTTAAGAGTTTGCGCTTCCTCTGTAAAAAAAGAAAGGTTGCTCCTATTAGAGCGGGAGACGAGATTCGAACCCGCGACCCTCAGCTTGGAAGGCTGATGCTCTACCAGCTGAGCTACTCCCGCATTTTATACCTATTCAGGTGCTGAATTTGTTAACTCAGCTACTGGTAAATGTGGGGGTGATAGGATTCGAACCTATTCAGTCGTAGACACCAGATTTACAGTCTGGCCCGGCTCTCCAACTCCGGCGCACCCCCTAAGTAGACGTTTCTCTCGAAAGAGCCAATGGAGGGATTCGAACCCCCGACCCGCTGATTACAAATCAGCTGCTCTGGCCAACTGAGCTACATCGGCAGTAACTAAAAAGACCCTTTTCTCGGCTCAAAACATGCCTCGAAAAAGGTCTGCAAATTTATGAAAGATTTAAACATCCTGAAAAAAATATCAGGATTTTTTTAAAATGCCTTTTAAACGAAATTTAAAAGTAGGAAAACAGGCGGTTTTACTATACTCCCCGCACTTTTTCTTTCCGCTTTTTTGCCTGTCTGCGGAGGGCTTCAGTAGCCAGGTCGGCAGCGGCCTCGAAATTTTTAGCGGTTTTTTTGGCAAAAAGGTCATGTCCGGGGATGGCCAGGCGGATCTCCACGGTTTTATTTTCCGTTTGATGGGAATTGTCTACCCGCAGAAATACATAAGCTTCAATTATGGGGTCAAAAAACTGGGATAGTTTATTCACTTTTCCCTGAATAAAATCCACTAATTTACCGTCAGCAGTAAAGTTTACTGATTCAACATTCATTTTTACGTTCATAATACGATCGGTTTTTAGGCCCGTGGGTGGGCCTGATTATACACTTTTTTTAATTTTTCAATGGAGTTGTGCGTATACACTTCGGTGGCCGACAGATTGGCATGTCCCAGCAACTCCTTTATGGTGTTGAGGTCAGCGCCCTGATTCAGCATATGGGTGGCAAAGGTGTGTCGCAATATATGAGGACTTTTCTTTTGCAGCGTAGTAACCTGACCAAGGTAGTGATTTACTTTCCGGTAGACAAATTTAGGATAGAGTTTTTCCCCTTTGTCTGAAAGCAACAACTCCGGCCGGTCGTACAACTCCTTTTTTAATTTCAGATACACCCTTAACAAGGGAAAGAGGTTTTTGTGCAGGGGGATCAGTCTTTCTTTGTTTCTTTTTCCCAGCACCTTGATCGTTCCGCTTTCCAGTTCAACATTTGCTTCCGTAAGGTTGATCAATTCCGACAGCCGGATGCCACAGGCATAAAAAAGTTCGAGCAGCAAGCGGTCGCGCAAACCGGGAAATCCTTCCGGATAATCCACCTCTTCAAACAATTTATCCATCTCCGTTTCCCTCACGAATTCCGGCAACCGCTTTTCCGTTTTGGGATTGATCACCCCTGCGGTGGGCAAAGTCTTTATGCTCCCTTCCCTTTTCTGAAAGCGGTAAAAAGATTTAAGGGAAGACAGTTTGCGGTTGACCGACCTGGGTGACATGCCATCTTCCAGCAGATGAACCACCCAGGAGCGGATCATGGTAGTTTCAGCTTTTAAGCTATCCGGTTCATTGAATTCCGTTTGTAGAAAATCACGAAATTGAATGAGGTCATTTTCATAAGAAAGAAGGGTGTGGAAAGAGTAGCGTTTTTCGGATTTTAAATACTTAAGAAATGCCTCGATCATACGAAAGGCTAAGGTAATTATTTTATGATTTCAAACTATACCTCATTCAGAAATCCATAAAACCCATTACGGGAAAAAAACTGTATAAGATCAGGCAGTTTGAAAGGATCTTACGCCGGAAAGGCAAGCCCTTTAAGAAATTAAAAAACCACTTCCCCCTGATTAGCCCAGGACCGAAGTGGTGAATATCTTGTTGGAATACTTACGGCTTATGCCTCGGACTCCCGCTGCATTTTCTCGCGGTAGATGGCGCGCTTGATCTCTTCGCGACGCTCCACGGAAGGCTTGGTGAACTGCTGCCGGTTGCGCAATTCCTTCACAGTGCCGGTACGCTCAAACTTCTTCTTGAACTTCTTCAAAGCACGCTCGATGTTCTCTCCTTCCTTTACTGGTACAATTAACATGTATACTCTTTTTATTTAGGGGTGCAAAAATAATTAAAATTTTTCAACTACTCAATTTTCAATGATCAATCTTTTTGGGATGATACTTATTGGCTCTTTAGGCTTTAAGAAATTATAAGTATAGAAACACTCCTCTGTTCCCTGAAGCTCATTAGCTTCTGAACACCTGCTCATTATTGCTATTTGGTCAGTAGTGGTTGGGGAGGCTTACTATCTCCCTTATTGTTTAACCACTTTATGTGTTTGAACCCTACCTGCATGGTTTCTCCACCTGATAAAATAAATGCCCTTTTCCTCAGGTAATTGTCAGCTTGCGTTTTTAACGTTGGGCGTAAGTTCCTGCACCAACTGCCCGGTCTGGTTGTAGACTTCTACAGAGGATATCATCTTATCCGCTACAATATTAACATTTCCAGTAGTGGGATTGGGATATAATTTGAAGGCTGTGGCTTCCTGTAGTTTTGGAACGCTAACCGTGCAAATGCTCAAAATGCAACCGTTACTGTCTACCCTTATTACCCAGGTATCCTGCCGGTAGGGCACTGAAGGGGGCACCCCGATCACTTCCCCTACGGCCAAAAAACCGCCATCATCCATGGGCACTACATCCCACAAATAATTCTGATTGTATTGCCCATTAGGATCGTGTTCATAAGTGTTTACCCACAGGCTATCCCCGTTTTTGTCAGTTTTTACCATTAATCCCATGATCTTAACATTATTGGGTACCATGCGCCTGCCAATCGCGATGATACTGCTGTCAGGCAGTTCCATAATGCGCTGAAAAGAATGGTTGCGGGACACATGCCCATAGGTTTTGGCCCAGAGTAACTTACCGGCCGTATCTACCTTGAAGAGGGCAGCACGCCCATCCCCGTTCCCCGAAGGATTTGGCTGACTTACCGAAACACTTGCCCCGAAAACTTAATTTCCGTCCATGGTCTGAATCACATAGGCGTTGGCCTCATTATAAGGGGTATCGTAAATATAGGTCCATTCTTCCCTGCCCATGCTATCTACCTTGATGAGCATGGGATCAGAAATATTCGCCCAGACTTTAGGGGAACCGACTAGTTCCCGCTCATCACGCCATCCTCCTAAAATATACCCCCCATCGGTAGTTTCAGCTATGGAAGTCAGGCTTTCGGACAGTAAGGTTTTGCTGAAAGTACGTTCCCATAACTTATTGCCGGCAGTATCGGTTTTTATTAACCAACTATCCACATTGCCACTCTTATTGGTAATGCCTATTTCCAGTATATTTCCCTGCCTGTCTACTAAGGCCTGATAAAAAGTATAGAAATGCACACTGTCCCCAAAGGTGCGGGTCCAGAGGGTATCCCCATAGCGATTATACTTCATTAAATGGCCATAGGTAACAGTATCCCGCACCCCCCTACAATAATGTTGCCTGAAGGGGTTTGAAAAGAGGAACTGGCCCAGCCGATGTACAATGATTTATTATTTTGCCGGTACACTTTAGTTTTTAACGTATCCCCCAGATCATCTATTAATATTGTAGTGATACCTAATCTGCCGCTATCTATATTGGCTGAAAAATCAGGAAACTGTCAGTTGATAGTTTTTCGATTGAAACTGCAGTAAATACATCCGGCCTGCCTTCAATAGCTTTATTGAAGTTTTGTGCCGTGCCATGCTGGCACAGCACAAAACCCAATACCATTACACAGAATGGTATAAGCTTAATGGACAATACTGATCTTTTGTTGCTGCAGGATTTCATGCTGATCACTTAATTGTAATAAATACAGGCCGGAAGGCAGATCACTTATTTCTATAACTGATCTTACAGCAAAGTTATTATCCAGTGACCTCACTACCTTGCCTTGCAGATCAAGCAATTTAAGGTTTAACATTCCTTCAAAATTACCCGACTCTACAAAGATCTGTTTCACAAATTGAAACAGTAATAAAGTTCGAAGTTAGAACATTTTTTATTCATTGCGTAACTTTGATCAAAACAGGAATCGATGGCTATACTATTATTAAGCGATACTTCGGATAAAAAACTCCAATCCATCATTGAGCTCGCTAAAAAACTAGGTATTAAATTCTCCACTATTGATGCTGATGATAAAGAAGACCTCCTTTTGGGAAATCTTATGAAAAAAGAAAAGACAGGGAAAAAAATTGACCGACAAACTATTTTTGATGAATTAAAAAAATAATGGTAGTCGAGTTTGATTCTACATTTCTAAAAAACCTGCAAAAAATTAAAGATCAAAAGGTAAAAAGAAAGGTAGAAGAATTTATACTGATTGCCGAAAAATCAGATTCAATTCGAAAATTGCCCGCTACTAAAAAATTAAAGGGCTTTCGAAAATACTATCGTCATAGAATAGGTGATTTTCGATTGGGTTTTGAAAAAACTTCCCCTCAAACCATTCTCTTAATTGTCATTCAAAAGAGGGAAGATATTTATAAAAACTTTCCCTGATCACCCCAGGATCTCCCGGGAGATCACCAGCTTCTGAATCTCCGAAGTACCTTCGCCAATGGTACAAAGCTTGGAATCGCGGTAAAACTTTTCCACGGGGAA
>CAYLPW010000042.1:486-1424 GCA_964385665.1 uncultured Saprospiraceae bacterium | reverse complement strand
TTCCTTAGTGTAGCCATAGCCCCCAAAGATCTGTACTGCTTCAGTGGATGCTTTTACCGCTACCTCAGAGGCATAGTATTTGGCAATAGCAGATTCCCTGGTCATTTTCTTGCCCTTATTCTTCAAATCCGCTGCCTGATGAGTCAGCAGTTCTGCCGCTTCAATTTCTGTGGCCATATCAGCCAGTTTAAAACCAATGGCCTGGAAGTTGGCGATCGGCTGTCCGAATTGCTCCCTTTCTTTGGCATATTTGACGGAGGCCAGGTAGGCTCCTTTGGCAATCCCCAGGGAAAGGGCGGCAATGGAGATGCGGCCCCCATCCAGCACCTTCATGGCCTGCTGAAATCCTTCACCCTCCTTGCCCAGGATCATATCTTTGCTAACGCGGCAATCCTCAAAGATCACTTCAGCAGTTTCAGATGCACGCATACCTAATTTATCCTCTTTCTTACCGGCCTTTAAACCGGGATTTCCCCGCTCCACAATAAAAGCGGTCATGCCTTTTGAATCCAGCAGCTCACCGGTACGGGCAATCACTACCATTACGTCTGAACTGATGCCGTGCGTGATCCAGCATTTCGTGCCATTGATCACCCACTCATCGCCATCCTTTGCCGCCGTGCATTTCATGCGCATGGCATCGGATCCGGTATTGGGCTCGGTAAGGCCCCAGGCCCCGAGGTATTCAGCAGTAGCCAGTTTCGGCAGATACTTTTGTTTTTGCTCTTCGTTACCAAATTGTAATATATGGCCGGTACAAAGGGAATTGTGAGCTGCCATGGATAATCCAATGGAACCACATACTTTGGAAATTTCAGTGATAGCTGTGATGTATTCGTGATAACCAAAACCGGAACCTCCGTATTCCTGGGGCACCAATACTCCCATCAGGCCAAGTTCTCCCATCTGCTTGAATACCTCCAGGGGAAAATCCTGGG
>CAYLPW010000042.1:0-476 GCA_964385665.1 uncultured Saprospiraceae bacterium | reverse complement strand
ATCCCACTTCATCAAATCGGGGCGTATGTGTTTCTCGGCAAAATCCCTTGCCATATCGGCAATCATGCCCTGGTTTTCCGTCTGCTTAAAATCCATCTATACTTTTTAAAAGGTTACTAGTGATGCAATGTTGGGTGAATATCCCTTTAGTTGTTCCTCTCCTTTGAGGAATGACAAATTTACCAAAAATGAAAAGCCACAGACCCCGGCCGATTGCTTTTCCACAATTGCTGCGGCCGCCGCCGCAGTTCCTCCGGTAGCCAACAGGTCATCGTGGATCAGGATATTCATGCCTGCTTTGATCACTCCATCATGTACTTCAATAGTGGCAAATCCGTATTCCAGTTCGTAAGAGTGGGCAATGGTCTTGTAAGGTAACTTCCCCTGCTTTCTCACCGGTATGAAAGGGATTTTTAGTTCCTGTGCGAGCAGTAAGCCCCAGAAAAAACCCCGGCTTTCCACTCCTAGAATAGCGT
>CAYLPW010000041.1:0-25829 GCA_964385665.1 uncultured Saprospiraceae bacterium | reverse complement strand
AAGCCTTTAAACTCAAGCGTTTGAGGAATTGAAAAGAGGTATGAAATACTGTTTTATCAACATCTAACACTTTTCAAATACCTATAAACAAAGGATTTTGATTTTCTTTAAAAAGATATGCGACAGGATTAGGTCTGAAGACACGCGACAATCGAACCGCTTTTTAGGGCTTTGGAACACCGCAATCATCAGGGCGTCTTCGCCTACATCAAAACACCTTGAAGTAATGACAATCGGGCTGAAGCCCTCGACGTCGGTTCGTGTACCACTAGTAAGTGGTAACGAGCAGGTGTTCTATCTAATATCCTATTTATTGGTAAGCCATAAGATTTCCCTAATTTTGCCCCATGAAATCCATTTTTCGCTATTTATCTCCCTATCGCGGATTGATCGCTGGACACATCATAAGCAACATACTTACTGTTGCCTTTTCGATTGTGAGTGTTCCAGCCTTGATTCCTTTCCTCAATGTGCTGTTTGGTGAGGTTGAGCCTGTCGCTGTTCGACCAGAATGGGCGTGGAATGTCGAAGCATTGGAAAATACTGCCAACTATTATTTCGGTCAATTCATTGGACAATATGGCGCAGAGCGGGCTATGATTTATGCTTGTATTTTCATCATCGTCATCTTCTTTTTTAAAAATCTCTTTCGCTATTTAGCATTGGTGTTTATGACACCTGTGCGTTCGGGTATCGTGCGAGATGTGCGGGCGGCATTGTTCCATAAAACGATGTTTCTACCTCTCTCCTACTTTTCAGAAGCTCGAAAAGGAGACATCATGTCGCGCATCACGGCAGATGTGCAGGAAATCGAGTGGAGTGTGTTAGGAATGTTGGAAACGGCGGTGCGAGAACCCTTGATGGTCATTGGCGCACTGGGTGCGATGCTGTTAATTAGTCCAAAGTTGACGGGCATTGTTTTTGTCCTGATTCTGTTTACTGGACTTGTCATTGGCGGATTGGGACGTGTTTTGAAAAGGCAATCAACGGAAGCACAGCAGACTTTGGGTTTGTTGGTGTCTAGAATGGAAGAAGCCTTATCAGGTCTGCGGATCATCAAAGCATTTGGTGCGGAAAGCTATCAGGTGGGGCATTTTGGGGAGGCGAATAATCGCTATCGGTTTTGGATCAATCGTTTGTTATGGCGCACTGATCTGTCGTCACCACTTTCGGAGTTTTTAGGTGTTCTGACGTTTGCTTTTTTGATCTGGTATGGCTTTCGAGAAATCAATAGTGGCAGTTTACTTTTCTCTACGTTCTTTGCGTTTCTCTACGCCTTCTTTCTTATTTTAGATCCTTCTAAAAAGCTATCCAAATCGCTGTATCGCATCCAAAAAGGGCTAGCAGCGATAGATCGAGTGGAAGAAATACTGCATGCACCGAACCCAATTTCAGACGATGAGAACGCTGTAGCACTGTCCAATTTCCAGCAAACCATCAGCTATACCAATCTCTCCTTTTCCTATGCCAATCAAGAACTACCTGCCCTTCAAAACATCAACTTGACGATTCAAAAAGGGCAAAGTATTGCCTTAGTGGGTGGTTCAGGAGCTGGCAAGTCGACCTTTGTCGATCTATTGCCTCGCTTTTACGATCCGCAACAAGGCAGTATCAAAATAGATGGTATTGACATTCGGAGCATTCGTTTGAAAAGCCTGCGTGACCTGATGAGTGTTGTCTCGCAGGACGCGATTCTGTTCAATGATAGTATTTACAACAATATCGTTTTTGGATTGGAAGGAGTGAGCGAATCAGAAGTGATCGCTGCTGCCAAGATCGCAAATGCGCATGATTTTATATTAGCTACTGAACACGGCTATCAGACCAACATTGGGGATAGAGGGAATAAACTCAGTGGTGGACAACGACAACGCCTGACCATCGCACGTGCCATTTTGCGCAATCCACCGATTTTGATTTTAGATGAAGCTACTTCCGCTTTGGATTCGGAGTCAGAAAAATTAGTACAGGATGCGCTAGTCAAAGTCATGCAGAATCGGACGACTTTTATCGTCGCTCATCGCTTATCCACGGTACAACACGCCGATCAAATTATCGTCTTGAACAATGGTCAAATTGTGGAACAAGGCACCCATTTGGAGTTGATGGAACGCGATGAAGAGTATGGGAAATTGGTGGCGTTGCAGACGGTGTGAGCTTCTAACCTCGTATGATTGAAATCACACGCTTAAGTTAGCGAAGTAAAGTATCATTGTAGAATCAAAACTAGAAGTTCAGGCTTCCAGCTACCTTTCACAGTCATTGTAATTCATAATCCAAAATCTACTCCTCCTTCTTCACTGCCTGATACATCGTCTCAGCGTCTTCCAAGGAAAACGTACCGACCAAACCCGATTGAAATAAATACTGCACATCGCCTTGCAAACGAATGTGTCGAAAACCATAGAAATTTTGGGTACTATCGATAGCTGTTTCGTAAATGAATCCATCTTCTTCTTCCTCCACGATCCTCTTAAAATTGGAAATATCTTTTACGTACCCCAGTTGCTCCGCTTTCAGTTGCGCTATATCAGAAGTACTCGCTGGCGCGTAACTCAATAGCACATCAAAGCTCTCTCCTGCTTTGATACTCACTTCTTTGTCTCCCAAAAATCCGTCCGAGAGTCTTACCTGAGGGGAATCTATCGGTACTTGGATCGACATGGGGACACCATATTCGAGTAGATTGAAGGACTGCATATTGGAAGTATCGCTTTCACACTGCCAAAAACAGCCCGCGACTACAGCAACAAATAGGATATATAGACTAGTCTTTCTCATAAGTAGTAAATCAAGTGATGACTGGCAAATGTAGCCATTTCAATACAAGTAACTACACTTGAACACTTTTTTTGTACTCTTTCAACAAGCTATCTACTTCAACAGGAACGACGCCTACCTGCTCACACACTTGTCCGCCTGCTATATTGGCTAAAGTAGCAATATCGTCAATCGGAATGCCATTAGCTATACCTATAGCTACTGTACTAATAACTGCATCACCTGCACCACATACATCGTTGATGGGACGAGGACGGGTAGGTAATATTTTATGGTCAGGCTGATCGACGAAAATACCCTTTTCAGATAAGGTAATCAAAGTATATTCATTCCCGATCTGTTGGCGGATGTAATCTGCTGCTCTAGTCAGACTAGCGATATTTGGTTGTACTTCAAAGGGTGTCTGTGCATTTATTTCTCGAAGATTGGGTTTAAAGACCGTGACCCGTTTGTACTCCCAAAAATTTTTTGCTTTCGGATCGACTACTGTTGGAATATCTCGCTTGATGGCTTCTAACAGAATTTCACGGATGGTAGACACATTGAGGACTCCTTTATTATAGTCTTGAAACAAAATAACATCAATCTCTTTAGCATCTAGTATTTCTTTGATTTGACTCATAAAGTCTTGCCGCTCTACATCACTCAGTGCGTTAGTATCTTCTTCATCCAGTCGTAGTATATGCTGATGGCTTGCCATCACACGTGTTTTCACTGTGGTCTGACGTTCCGCAGAAGTATAGATACATTTAGTAGAAATATTATTGTCCTGTAGCAGCTGAACTAAGCTTTCACCATACTTATCCTCTCCCACTACTCCACACAGATAAGGTGTTGAACCTAACGACTTGATGTTCAGGGCGACATTAGCCGCACCACCTAAGCGGTTTTCAGCAGATTGTTGTTGAACAATGGGAACAGGAGCTTCAGGAGATATCCGATTGATACTTCCATAGATATAGCGATCAATCATTACGTCACCGACAATGAGTACATTAGCTGCATTAAATGCTCGTGAAAGGTCAGAATCCGTCCGTTCGATAGAAAAATTTTGAAAAAGGGCACTCATGTATGATGGAATTTGCCTTAGGTTGTTCAGTTAAGAGGTATGCCTAGATGATCGACACTCTTGAACAGCCCTTTTTCTTTCTAAAATCACTTAAAAATAGTTCCGTTCCGATAGCTATTGGGACGGCTATGCACTCCCGAAAGATTTCGGGATTAAAGCTCTTTTTCAAGAAAAAGTGGACTCGCTCAAATTGGGACGCTTAATTTAACCTCACCTACTTAGAAACGATAAGGAACGTTGAACAAATAAATTTACATTCTTGACTTCATCTTTTTGCACTACTCTTCGTTAGAATAATGCTTATTTAGCAAGGGCTATACGCACATTCTTCTGCCTCGATTAGCACAAAAATATCTTGCCGAGAAAGCACCTTTATTTATTCGCCGTTCCTAAGTAAAAATCTGCCAACGCAACATCATCTTTGTTGACGCTTAATGGCAAAAGTATTAATTCATCTATAGAGGCGAATCGTAAAAAAGTATGAAATCACGGAAAGAGCCAGAATTATCGGATCGTCCAGGAGCTTCCTTCCTTGCCATCTTTCACCTGAATGCCTAACGCTTGCAACTGATCCCGAATAATATCTGAAGTTGCCCAGTCTTTGTTGGCGCGCGCATCGCTACGCAGTTGGAGGACTAAATTCATAACACCATCTAGTGCTTCATTACTGCCACCACTAGCAGCATCCCCTTCTTCCTTCAGTCCCAGTACCTCGAATATAAAAGTATGCATGACTTGCTGTAACTGCTCGAATGCAGCTACGGAAATCTGTGATAAAGAAAGCTGCTGATTGTGAAACTTATGGATAAAACTGCTCAAGCCCATTAAGCGAGCAATTGCTTTGGCAGTGTTGAAGTCATCATTCATGCCTGCGTGGACTTTTTCGATTAGTCCTAATATAGGTCGCTCTACGCTCTGCTCAACCTGCTCATCCCCAGGATGTGTCAGTTGTTGTAGGACTTTGTAGGCTTCCATTAGCTTCTGATAACCTTTCTCTGCTGCTTGAAGTCCAGCGTCCGTAATGTCCAATGTACTACGATAGTGTGACTGTAGCATAAAGAAGCGAATCGCCATCGGGCTATAGCCCTTACTGATGTGGTCACTTTCGCCACTAAATAGCTGTGGTGGCGTGATGCTATTGCCTTCGCTTTTCGACATTTTGCTACCATTCATTAGTAGCATATTCGTGTGCATCCAATATTGTGCGCCCTCGCAGTTGCAAGCAGCGGTATTCTGCGCCACTTCATTTTCGTGATGCGGAAACTTCAAATCACTACCACCACCATGAATATCGAATTTCTTGCCTAGGTACTTCACACTCATCGCGGAGCACTCCAAATGCCAGCCAGGAAATCCCTCTGACCAAGGTGACTGCCAACGCATCAGATGATTGTCGGCTGCTTTCATCCAAATGGCAAAATCCGATGGGTGTTTTTTCTCACTTTGATTTTTTAAATCTGTGCGTGTCTCACTCATCAGGTCATCCACGATTCGACCAGAAATTTTTCCGTAAGCATGTCCTGCATCTATGTATTTGATCGTGTCAAAATAGACTGATCCGTTACTCTCATAAGCAAACCCTTGATCTAGAATATCTTGCACCATCTGGATTTGCTCTGGAATATGCCCCGTAGCGCGAGGCTCAATACTGGGTGGTAAATTGTTAAAAATACGCATCATGTCATGGAAGCCATTGGCGTATTTCTGTGCCACTTCCATAGGTTCTAGCTGTTCCAGACGCGCTTGTTTGGCCAACTTATCCTCTGCTGCTACATCATCTGTGTCCCCTACCAAATGTCCGACATCAGTGATGTTGCGAACATAACGTACTTTATATCCCAGATGCATCAAATAGCGATAGATCACATCAAATCGCGTGAACGTCAGGCAGTTACCTAAGTGGACATCACTATATACTGTTGGTCCGCAGACGTATAGTCCAACTCTTCCCTCCACTAGTGGTTGGAACACTTCCTTTTGTTTCGTAATGCTATTATAGATCTGTAATTCGCTACTCATTTTTTCAGTTTTGCGACGCGAAGGTAGGGAGAAATATGGGAGAGAAGAAACTAGTTGAAGACTGCTTAACAAGTAATTTCACAATCATTCGATCCTGCTTATCCATCGTTAGGCACGTAGAAATACGCTGACAAAAAAGCTGATTCTTGATGCCATTTTGTCCGAAAATGACCGTTCAGAACAAAAAATTGACCATTCAGAACATTTTGAACCTCAAAATTCATATTCCGCTTTTTGTGCATTTGTTTTGTCCTATCAACGAAAGACCAACTCCACTTTCCAATTCGCACATTCAGCCATAGTTTTTTTCGTAAACAAATTATTTAGTCTAGGAGGAAGCCGAAAATCCTATGCACTGCTTGGGTAGTGTACACCGAGAGTCTGAAATAGAGTAGGCATTACTCAACTCAATATCTGTTCACATGAGAACTCAGTCACTATTACACCACAAAATGACTACTGCACTCGTTGTAGTCCTCTCACTACTTGTCAGTTATGCTGGACAAGCACAAGATTTAATTTTAGATGCGCAGCAAGAACGCATCTCCTTTACCACAGATGCGACATCTGTCGTACAGCCTTTTCAGTTTTTGCGCAAGTCAGTAGAAGACAGTCGTGTGCTGTCACTAGAGATAGATCGGGGAGTGCATCGCACCCTTTACAATCAGCAAGCTGACCATTTGGAAATGGCCGTTCCTGTGGATGGAACACATCAACTTATCTTAGAACTAGACAAAAAAGACCTACTTGCTTCTGATTTTAGAGTAACTACTAACGCAGGAGGAGCAATCGCCTTTAATAGTATCTTTTACCACGGGAAAGTGAAAGGAAAGGAGGAAACGATAGCAGCCGTCAGTATACACAAAGACAGAATGATAGTATTCATTAAAGATAGTAATGGCATTTATACATTAGGCGAAAAGAAAAATACTGACGATTACGTGTTTTACAATGAAGATGCCGTCGTAGTAGATCGTCCCTTTCAATGTAATACTGATGAACGTATCGATTCACACCAACATAAGCCATTTTCTCCGCCCATCCGCAAAAGTGGAACAGAAAAGCCAGTTCCTATTGCTTTTTTCATAGATTATGAAGCTTTCTTATATTACGATAGAAATCCACTTGCAGCAGCATCACATGTAGCAGATGTTTTCAATCAAGTAGCGGTAGTATATGCACAGTATAATATTCCATTGATCTTCGAATCAGCTACTGTTTGGCAAGTAGAAGATCCTTACGGACAAAGTACAGGATCAGATGCTGATGGTAATTCTACCCTATTAAGTAATTTCGGTAGATATCAAATAGAAAATAATCAGCTAGGATCAGCCATTACTTATATGATAAACATTGCTGATGCTAATGTGACAGGACGGGCTTATACAGGTGAACTTTGTGTAGAGCCAGAAATAAGAGAAGATGGTCCTTATGGTCCGTTTGGATATGCAAGACTGAAGCCTACGTATACAAACTTTCCTACTTATTCCGAGTCAGTTCTTGTATTAGCTCATGAGTTAGGACATACTTTTGGCTCTACACATACACATACTTGTGATTGGGGACCTAATAGAGATGTAGCTATTGATAATTGTGTCGACGTTTTCATACCGAATGGTAAAGAATGTAGCGGTATTATTCAAAACGATCTCACTCAAAATCCCAACTACGCAGGTACGATCATGAGTTATTGCTCTCAAGATCGAAGCATAGCAGTTAATAAAGCTCATCCACTAGAATTTCATCCAGAACCTGAAGAGCGCATCGTCAATGGTTACTTGAAATATGCCAATGACTGTACTGAGACTGATGGTGGAGGTGGTAGCTCAGAAACTTGTTGGCGTATTCTTTCTCTTTCAGCTGGTTCGGGGGAAGCACTCTCCAGTATCAATCCAAGTCCAGCAGAAGGAATCAGTATGGTTTCAGCTTCTAATGAAGCAGGTCAGTTTTGGAAATTAGATGCCATAGATGAGAACGATGAAAATAGATTTTCACTCCGATCAGTAGCCGGAGATATGAATCAATGTCTAGAAAGTAATATACCTACCAATAGTGATCTCGGAGGTGTTTCATACATGGGAAATTGTGGCGACTTCTCTGGTCAGAAATGGACAATAAGATCCGAACTACTCAATCAAGGAGTTGAATTTTATACCATGAAGTCAGACTTTGGTGGTGCCGATAGATGCTTGACGTTAAGAGAAGATGGAAAAGTCTGGATGACTGTTTGTCGAAGCGGCAATGTTCGGCAGCTTTGGGCTTTCCAAAAAGTAGACAACTGTACCCCTGATGCTGGATGCACAGACACCGATGGAGATGGCATCTGCGATGATGAAGACAATTGCCCAACCACTGCTAACGCTGACCAAGCAGACTTTGACAATGACAATATAGGCGACTCTTGCGATCCTGACATAGACGGAGATGGCGTACCCAACGGCTCAGATACCTTCCCTCGCGATGCTAGCGAAAGCAAAGATACCGACGGCGATGGTATAGGTGACAATAGCGATAACTGTCCAACAGTCGCCAATGCTGACCAAGCAGACAGCAACAATGATGCTATTGGGGATGCTTGTACAGACGATACAACCATATCTTATTGCGAAGCAACAGGTTCAACAGGTACCGGTAGCGACTGGATCAATCGCATCCGCTTGAACACCATCGATAATGCCTCTGAAAAAACAAGGTATAGTGACTTCACTGATCAGTCGACTACTCTGCAAGCAGGACAATCCTATAAGCTGTCGATGAATCTGAACTTCTCTTTTCCTTTAGATCAAGCGTATGCCTGGATCGACTTCAACAAGAATGGAATATTCGACACCTCCGAACGTATTCCAATGACATCATTTAGCGAAACACATGAGAGTCAAGGAATCATTGTTGTACCAGCGAATTTGCCCTCACTCACCACGACCATGCGAGTACGTGTCATTTACAATAGTGTCGAGACACCTGATCCATGTGGCAATTATGCAGGCGAAGTAGAAGACTATACCATAGTTGTAGAAGGAGCGTGTACAGATACAGATAGCGATGGATGGTGTGATGAAATTGATAACTGCCCAACCACCGCTAATCCAGATCAAGCGGACAGTGATGGAGATAACATAGGCGATGTGTGTGAAGTGCAAGAACCTATCGTTTAC
This sequence comes from uncultured Saprospiraceae bacterium, assembly GCA_964385665.1. Classification (GTDB taxonomy): domain Bacteria; phylum Bacteroidota; class Bacteroidia; order Chitinophagales; family Saprospiraceae; genus JAAUTG01. Next base: position 16,805 of record CAYLPW010000041.1, on the reverse strand, counting down.
CGCCCGAATCCTGCGGTAGATGGGCTAGAAAACAGTATTTGGCAATATGGATATGGTACAGCACCAGGGGCGTTTTCACTTGCTACAGAGAGAATAGACAACGATAATGAACTTATCTTTTATGGCTCATCTGATCCATCGCAATTGGAAGGGATTTATCAGCTTAAACTTGAAGGAGAGTTAAACGACATCTACACCTTGCAACCTGGCGATATTTATATGCGCCCAGGCATAGATAATATAAGAAGCATCATTAGATTCGTAGCTCCTGAAAGTGGACTATACCAAGTAGATTGTAAATGGGTAGCTATTGGAGAAGGGGCAAATAGGATTTACACCTACGTTGCTACTAATGCAACTGCTGAGACAGGACGTGTTTTCGATAGCACGCCAGAAGGCTTTAAACTTTCTTTTAGGTCTTATTATACGGGATATACCAGTTCTTCTAGTTACACTAAACAGATGCTGCTACAAGCAGGAGAAGAACTTCAGTTTGCGGTAAGCGATGATAACGATGGAAATGAGGATGACTTACAACTTGTAAATCTTGAAATTAAATATACAGGCACAAGTACTGCTCAAAATCAAGACAAGCAGGTTGAACTTCGTATGGAAAGTAGAGGAGCTGTTCCTACTCATCGCTTAGATGTGTTTCCAAATCCTACTCAGGATCTGATTAATATCGAGTTGCCTTATGAAAGCCAAATCGAAACCATTCAAATCATAGATGTCAATGGTAAGATAGTTTGGCAGTCAACAGGAACGTTAGAAGCCAATTTTTTAACGGTAGATATGAATCAATTTAATCGAGGTCTCTACTACGTACAAGCACAAATAGAAGGCGAAACGCTGCAAAAAAGCTTTGTGGTGACGCACTAGTTATTCAGAATAAACAAATAGTGTACTGATAGTTTTGAGAGAGGCTTCCACGTGGAGGTCTCTCTTTGTTTTATTCAAAGCTCAATATCCATCTCTTAATCCTTCTCATCAATGCATAGGGTACAAATTAAATACTGTCCTACTTCTATCTACATCCCATGCGCTCGCTTCCACCCGATCAATGTCAACCGCAGTTCATCGTAATCATACTTCTCTTCAAAGTGTGCAAACGCGGTCTTTAAGCTGCCAGTCGCATGCGACTCAAATTACCCTTCTATATCTTCCACTCTTTCTCGATCCAATACATCCCGTACGTCTAGTTCTCCACTGCGTACAAAATGCTGCAACTGATTGTAAATCGTAGAAGTCGTCAAGCCACGTTCTCGTTGAACCGCTTCGATGTCTTTTCCGCTCTGAATCAAATCTAGCGTGATCTGCTTCGTATCGGTACTCGCTAATTTTGTCGACTTGTTGCTAGCAATATTGTACTTCAAACAATAGGCTTCAATCAGTTCAATCAACTCATCGCCAAATTGATCCAACTTCACTGCACCATCAGAAGGATGCTACTATATTGATGTAGACTGGGAGGCGATCAGGACGGAGGCAAACATCGTCGATCTATGGGTTTACACTAATGCAGCAGCAGCGGATGGTATCGTCAATGATAGTGCAGAATCAGGCTTTCTAGAATTATTTAGTGGTGTCACGATCGGACAAACTAGCAAAGTGAGCTTCGGCAAATGGGTATTCCTGCAAGCTGGAGAAGTAGTCCTATTCGAAGTCGGTAAGTGCGCAGATGATAGCTTTGCAGATGCCATGCTGACGAATATTTGTGTGACGCCAGATGATGGTAGTGTAGAAAATAGATCAGCTCTAGTCACTAGTGGTCTACAGGTAGCTCCGAATCCTGCAAGAGATGTTGCAGTTGTTCAGCTCAGCCATACCGCAACAGGAACTACCGATCTACATCTAACCGATCAGCTGGGTAAAGTAGTTTGGTCTTTTCAAGGTATTGATAACCAAGATCAAGTCAGTATAGATGTAAGCGCATTGCCAAATGGCATCTACTTCATCACTACGGTAACCAATCAAAAGAAGACGACTAAACGATTAGTCGTATCGAAATAAAGTAAAGAAAATGAGCAGTAGCGAAACGTTCAGTTTTGCTACACTTTTTGACGAATAGTGTACTGAATAGACACGTCTCTGGAGCGATCTAGTAGACGTGTTTTTTTAGTTGCAACAATATCACGCTCCCTGATTTGAGTAAACACATCCAAACTTCTACTCCCTTTTCACCCATCCCATCTGACCGTCGCTATCTATCAAATAGAAGGTTGCTGTCTGTGCTACGACATCTGCACTGGTACTCAACTGATTAACGACAGTTGCATCTAACTGAGGCGTTAAGTAAATCGCTGTCAAACTATCTGTAGGTGTAAAACTTTGAAAGCGTTGTGCAGGTTGTACACTCGTTTTATAAATATAGGCTGTCGATTGTAAATCGGGTGCGTAAGTATGGTACCAGTCGCCGCTGATGCCTAATACGTGTAGCGCAGTACGCCGTTTTACTTTTGCTAAAATGCTTGATTTGGAAGAAGCACGTGCGCGTAGGTTCTCGATGCGGGGCTTCACCTGTACCCATTCTCCTAACAAATTTTTATCCGCGTTCGGTGCATCGGTTGTAGTTGGCTGAATCTTTACGTATGGTAATGGATCAATAGCGCCACCCGACCACTTGTAGATACCAAAATGCAAATGTGGACGAGTACGAGCCGCATTGCCAGTGTTGCCAATAGTACCTACGGTGTCAAGGGGTTCGACGCGCTGCCCTTCCTCTACCAATTGGCTATCCAGATGTGCATAATAAATAGATTGTCGCCCCTTAACATCGCGCAGCCAAACTTGTTTGCCACCTAGACCTCTGTCTCGCACACTAGCTACCGTTCCTTTAGTGACAGCGAGTACAGGTGTTCCTCGGTCAGCAAAAATGTCGATGCCTTCATGGCTACGTCGTCCACCATCGCGTGGGTCACCCCAAAAACTCCAAATGTCAGTGTTGCCTTTTCCCTGCACTGGAAAGGAATATTTTGGGCTGAGTAAGACTGTCAATTTGTAGCTGCCAGCCGCCAATAGTTCGGACTGTGTACGGAGCACATAAGTCGCTTTCTCTTTAATAGCCAACTCAATAGGTAAGTCACTCGTATCTGCCGCTAAAACATTGTTAAATGTTCCACCTTCGGTCATGCGAAAAAGGTCGATGAACACTTGATTTTCAGGATTTTCGATGCTGATATTCAGGATTTGACCAGCGCCTAGCGTTAAGCGATACCCTCTTGCACTGCTTTGATCTGGAGCGAAATAGATAAGTTCTTGGTAAGGTGGCACTATAGCGATACTGTCTCGCAATACACGCTGACCAGTCCTGACCCAATCTTGTGCTATCCTGCTTTGATCCAGATCAGCTTGCTGCAGAGAAGCAATGTATTTTTTGTAAGGTGAAGTAACCGTGATTTCGTTACCAAAGTCTTTAATTTTATCGCAGCTAGCAAAGACCAATAGCACAAAGGATAGCAAAAGCCATTTCATAGGTGGTGATTTTCTTTTTCTCTACAACCTGCAAATAACGGGTGAAGTTTGTTTTATGCTTCCCCGCCTAAAAATCGAACCACGCGATATTTTGTACATCACTTATACTAGTTTACAATTGGTTAGAGATGGCGAATACATAAAGGTGCTTTTTGGATAAAATATTTTTGTGCTCACTCACGAAGCAATGCGATACAGGGTTTCTAGTGCTAAGTTGAAAAACGTACATATAGCCTTCGCTACATCAGCGTCTTTCTAGCGAAGAGTAGTGCATAAAGAGGAAATAGAGTGTGTATATTTATCTGTTCGACGTCTCTTAGACAGGACACCTTAATGAATCATCTATAAACTGTCAAAACTGGAATTTATTTTCGTAGCAAATGGAGGAAATAAGTCAATTTCTACATTGTAAATACTCAACTAGTAGCGTCAAATTTCCAAATAGTTCTCTATTTTAAACAATAAAGACCTATTAAATTTTAGATATTCGTTATATTTGCCATTAATACTAATTTCATATCTACTTCCAACTGATAATCAGTCAGTTAATTGAAACACTAACAAAAAGTCGGCAAGATAACTATTGCCAAATCAATAAGTCGTCGACCTCTTCATTGTATTTATTTCTAATATCTAAGTCCGAACATGTGCAGTCATTCCTGTTCAAGGTTAAACAGGTGTAAACATATGATTGATTTTTGTGACATTAATTGCTATACATCGCTGTCACAAATAGCATATTTTAGCCAATAAATGATTATCCATCATTTCAGCCCAAAGTATGTAACAATCCATGAAAGTAGACGAATAACATTATAATCGTTTTTAATAAATCTAAAACTCATGAAAAAGACACTAGCAGTTATCTGCTGTATGTGGTTGTGGAGTTTAGGACATACTAGTTCATCCTTTTTCCCGACCGATGCAGTATCCTTCCTTTCTACACCTACTATTTGCTACGACGATGGTAGTATGGACACGCGACTTGTTGGCGTGTATGCACCTATCACGTCTACAGATACGGAAGTCACACTAGACATCACAGTCAAGGCTTTGGTAAACGTGATAGAGATTTCTCATATGCTCGTTTGGAATCACAACGTGCTCAGTATCAATAGATCGAATCTGAGCAGTCATATTTCCAATATCGCTCCCTTACTAGGCTTGAGTATAGGTAATTTTGCCTCTACTACAGATTCTACCTTAAATTTTAATTGGGTTCGATTCAGTAACACTGATTTTCAGTCCTTACCCGACGATGCTATTCTGTACTCCATCCGATTCAATATTATAGGTACGATTGGTAATGGAACATTAGTGCGAGAATTTCCAGAAAATGAACGACCTCTTCCCCTAAGTCGTCCTGAAAACAAGATTTCTACCTCTAATGGTAGTAGTCGAATGGAAATTCCCTACACAGGTGTCAACACATTGATTACGACAGGTATCACTCCCAACTCCCCCCCTACTGTCAGTATTACTAGCCCTTTCAACGGACAAACTTTCACCACAGGAACAACACTCAATGTACAAGCGAACGCTAGCGATTCGGATGGTTTCGTTACTGGTGTGGAGCTGTTTTACGATGGTGTTTCCCAAGGTACTGTCACGAATGCACCTTATCAATGGGCAATTCCATCACTGGCAGCGGGTACTCATACCTTACAGGTAGTCGCCACAGATGATGACAACGCGACGACTTCACAAACCATTTCTATCACAGTAGTCACACCCAATGTACCACCTTCTGTTACGATCACTTCTCCTAGCAATGGACAAAACTTTACACAAGGAACGCCAATTGTAGTGAACGCCAACGCCAGCGATTCAGATGGTTTCGTCACTGGCGTAGAGCTTTTTGTAGACAATGTATCGTTTGGATTGGATACGAATGCGCCCTATCAATGGACAATTTCTAATGCAGCAGTAGGTAGTCGAAATTTACGAGTAGTAGCTACAGACAATGGTGGACTGACTGCACAAGCGGCTATAAATGTAACTGTCAATGCGCCTAATAACGTAGCACCAACCGTTGCTTTTACAAGCCCTCTAGATGGGCAGAGTTTTATTGCAGGCAACAATTTAACAGTTACAGCTACCGCGAATGATAGTGATGGAAGTATCACTGGAGTTGAGTTGATCTATAATGGTATGTCTCAAAGTATAGACAACGTTGCACCTTACCAATGGTCGATTAGTAGCCTAAGTGTAGGCACGAAGACGCTCCAAGTCATCGCAACAGATAATAATGGGGCTACTGCACAGCAAACAATTACGATCACAGTGACAGCAGGTGGTGGTAGCACCAATCCAGACTTTCCTGCTCCAGTATCTACTTGTGCGCTCAATAGAACAGTCAATGCAAGCGATACGATAGTGGCTTTAGGTACCTATCAGGTAGAGCAAGACATAGTTACCAACGGAAACGTAGCTATCGACAATACTGCCGGTATTGTATTCCAAGCTGGTAATTCTATTACTCTTCAGCCGGGCTTCTCAGCTCAACCAACGAGTGGTGGATTTTTCATTGCTCGAATTGAACCTTGTACTACTATTAATAACTTGCCGGTAGTTGACTTTATACGACCTTTTAATAATGGAATACTGGATGTCAACTCTGACATGGTCGTTCAAGCATCTGCTTCCGATCCTTATGGTTATGTGGTAAGTGTTCAATTGTTCTATGATGGTATCTTACAAGGCACAGACAATCTAGCTCCCTATCAGTGGGTAGTACCCAATCTGACCGCAGGTACGCACACATTGCGTGTCGTGGCTACAGATAATGAGGGCGCAACAGCGGAGCAAATCATTACGATCACCGTTTCCGATATAAACGATGCGCCTATTGTTGAATTTACACAACCTCTAAACGGCGATACCTATGACGCAGGTGAAGACTTGATGGTGACTGCGACAGCTTCAGATAACGATGGAACGATTTCTTCTGTTGAATTTTATTACGATGGTATCCTACAAGGAACGGACAACTTAGCACCCTATCAGTGGATGCTATTTGGCTTAGCTCCTGGCACACATACCCTACGTGTGGTAGCGACGGATAATGAGGGAGCTACCAGCGAAGACGTCATTACTATTGCGGTCACCAATTCGCCACCAACTATTGCCTTTGCGACACCAGATGACGGGGAAGTATTCTCAGAAAATGAGGTAATAGAAGTAGAAGCTATTGCCAATGATTCTGATGGCACGATAAGTGCAGTTACTTTCTATTTGGATGGTGTCATTCAAGGTATTGATAACAATGCGCCTTACACATGGACACTTTCAGGACTCTCTGCTGGTACGTACACACTTCGTTTGGTAGCAGAAGACAATAGTGGTGCACAAGCAGAAGTGACACGCATCATTCAGGTAAGTGCGCCCAGTAATCCACCCGTTGTCAACTTTTTAGCACCGCTAGACGGAAACATATTCAATGCAGGTATAAATTTGAATGTTAGAGGTATCGCTAATGATAGTGATGGAACAATTGTTAGAGTGGCGTTCTATTACGACAATATTTTACAAGGTACAGACTTTGCTGCCCCTTACAGTTGGGTAGTTTTCAATCTACAGTCAGGACTTCATACGCTTCGATTAGTAGCTACAGACAATTCAGGTGCTACAGACGAGGCAGTAATCACTATTTCCGTCAACAATGTCAGCACCTTCAATCAGAGCAACGATGGTGTAGTAGCCGCTCTGAATACTGCATTGTATAGCACAGCAACAGTATTGGCACAGCAAATGAACGATCCGCCCGTTGTGACTATTTCGACGCCTATGGATGGGCAGCAATTCAATGTAGGAGACGACTTGACGGTGCAGGCGAGTGCGACAGATGCTGATGGAACGGTTCGGAATATTCGTATGCAGTTCGATGGCGAAACGCAGTCGGTCATCACAGGTAGTTCAGGCACGTGGGATGCCTTCTCAGATCCTGATCTAGCCAACCTTCAAGCAGGTATGCACACCATACGAGTCATTGCAGTGGATAACAATGGGACAATAGGTGACTTGATCTACACCATCAATGTGGTGCAAGTGACTAATACACCTCCCACCGTTAGTATTGACTTCCCTGTAGATGGCGGCGTTTTCACAGCTGGCACGACTATTAACGTAACGGCAAGTGCCTCTGATACAGATGGTACTGTAACGGGAGTAGAGTTCTTCTTCGATGGCAATTCGCAAGGTGTAGATGATACAGCTCCTTATGGATGGACACTGAACAACGTTAGTGCAGGAACATACACCCTACGTGCGGTAGCAACAGACGACGATAATGATACCACACAAGATGAAATTACCATCACAGTTAACCCAGCACAGAATAACGCACCAACAGTGAGTATAAACGCGCCACTAGATGGAGAATCATTCACAGCTGGTACAAATATTGGTGTACAGGTAAGTGCCAGCGATAACGATGGAACTGTCACCGGCGTAGAATTATTTTTCAATGGCGCATCGCAAGGAGTGGATGGCTCTTCTCCATATTCTTGGACACTACCGAGTGTCAATGCTGGTAACTATACCCTGCGTGCAGTAGCTACCGACAATGATGGCACAACGGCACAAGATGAGATTTCGATCTCAGTGAATGCAGCTAGTAATAGTAGTCCAACGGTGAGTATAGACGTACCACTAGACGGTGAGTCATTCACACAAGGAACAACTATCAGTATACAAGCCAGTGCTTCGGATAACGATGGTAGCGTCACAGCTGTAGAACTTTTCGTAGATGGTAACTCTAGAGGAACTATCACCACCGCTCCTTACACTTGGTCAGTCTCTAATTTGAGTACAGGGAATCGTACACTGCGAGTAGTCGCCACCGACGACGATACAGCAACAGCAGAAGATGAAATTTCGGTTACTGTCAATCAGGCTACTTCTAACCTACCAATAGTTAGTTTCGTTCGACCAAATGATGGGCAGACTTTTCCAGTTGGTTCTGATGTCATCGTTGAAGTTAATGCAACAAGTAGCAACGGTACAATTCAGTATGTAGATCTGTTCTTAGATGGTAACTTGGTGCGTCGTGAAGGACAGCCGCCTTATGAGTGGGGAAAACCGACTCAGCCAGATAGCCAGTTAAAAAATATGGCAGCAGGTACGTATACGTTAGAAGCCGTGGCAACAGATAACCAAAATAACACTGGTAGCGCAACTATCTCATTCACGATAAGCGGCATGGGTGGCGGCGGTGGCAACATGTCACCAACGATTGCCTTTCAAACACCAACAGACGGAGACAACTTCGGCACAGGTGAAACTATCAACATACTCGTCGCTGCAAGTGACTCCGACGGTAGCATTACAGGTGTTCAACTATTCGCCAACGGGCAAAATCAAGGCACAGACAACACTGCTCCTTATGAGTGGACACTGAGTACCAACAATCCTGGTACATATACGCTTCGAGCTGTGGCAACCGACGACGACGGAGCGACATCAGAGCAAAGTATAATGATTACCATCACTGATGGTGGTGGGGGTGGAAATGGAAACGCTCCTGTTGTCAGCTTTGTAACTCCTATGGACGGAGAAACCTTCATCGAAGGAGACGATGTACCAGTAGAAGTTTCAGCCACAGATGATGGTAGCGTTCAGTTCGTTGATTTATTCTTAGATGGCACATTAGTACGTCGTGAAAATGGCGCACCTTACGAGTGGGGACTGCCCACTCAAATGGATGCTGTTTTACAGAATATGAGTCCTGGTACGTATACATTAGAGGCTGTAGCAACAGACAATCAAGGAAATACTGGCAGTGCCACTATTACATTTATTGTCAATAGTCTAGTTGGGACACCTCCTTCTGTCATTTTTGTAGTGCCTACTGATGGACAAAACTTCACGGAAGGCACCAACATCAACGTACAAGCAAATGCTACCGATACGGATGGAACCGTCACAAGCGTAGAACTGTTCGTGGATGGTGTTTCTGAAGGAATAGATAATTCTGATCCCTATACCTGGACGTTGAGTGGTCTAGCAATTGGTAGCTATACCTTGCGTCTTGTCGCCACAGACAACGATAGTCGAACTGCACAAACGGAAATTACTATCAACGTAACAGCAGGCAATCCAGATGATCCAGTGGTCTCTTTCGTGATGCCAATGAATGGACAAGACTATCCGGTAGGGTCTGACGTAGTGGTAGAGGTGAATGCTACGGACAACCAACGTGTCGACTTTGTTGACCTATTTGTAGACGGCGTTTTTTACCGTCGTGAGAATACTGCTCCATATGAATGGGGACTACCTATACAGATGGATGTGTTTTTTGCTAACATGAGTGCAGGTACATACAATTTAGAAGCTGTGGCAACCGACAACAGAGGAAACACAGGTAGTGCAGCTATCTTTTTCACCGTTGGTGGTGGCGGTGGTACTACCAACATACCTCCTACGGTAAGCATTACCAGTCCAACCGATGGGGATAGCTTTTCCGAAGGCGATGTAGTGACAGTGAATGCGACAGCTAGTGACTCGGACGGGACTATAGACGAAGTAGAATTATTTGTCGATAATGTTTCTCAAGGAACAGATATGACAGCACCGTATAGCTGGGATTTAACAGGTTTAGGTATTGGCTCTTACACCTTGCGAGTCGTAGCTACAGATGATGATAATGCAACGGCGGAAGATATGATTGGCATCACAGTAGACGAAGCAGGTACTTGTGCTACCAATCTGACGTTCAATGCAGCAGATTCGCCTATTGCTTCTGGCACTTATCAAGCGAGTCAAAACATTACGACAAACGGTCAAGTATCGCCTATGCCAGCGGCAAGCGTGATCTTTCAGGCAGGTAACAGTATCACACTCAATCCTGGCTTTAGTACCAGTCCCACGAGTGGTAGCTTTACAGCACGTATCAGAGCTTGTGCAGGTGGTACGAATACCCCACCAATGGTCAATTTCACCTCCCCGAATGACGGACAAAGCTTCACAGAAGGAAACACGATCAATGTACAAGCAAGTGCAAGTGACAGCGATGGTATGATCGCGCAAGTAGAACTATTCATGGATGGTGTATCGCAAGGCACAGATGCCTCTGCCCCTTATCAATGGGCAGTTACTGGCGCAGCCGTTGGTAACCGAACACTTCGAGTAGTCGCTACCGATGAGGGAGGAGAAACGGCAGAAGCGACCATCACGATTCAAGTAAATGCTATGAATACTGCGGGTAATCCAGTAGTTACGTTTGTAACACCTACGAATGGACAGACCTTCGCTGAAGGTTCAGATGTACCTGTAGAGGTCAATGCAACAGACAGCAATGGCAGCATCGACTTTATAGATTTGTTCCTGAATGGCACATTAGTACGCCGAGAAAATCTAGCTCCTTTTCAGTGGGGCTTCCCAGGACAAAATGATTCAGCGTTGACGAATTTAGCGGCTGGCACCTACACACTAGAAGCAGTAGCGACTGACAATCAAGGGAACACAGGTAGTTCAACAATCAGCATCACGGTAACAGCAAGCGGTGGAAACACACCACCTCAAGTTAGCTTTAGCGCACCGACGAATGGACAAACTTTTGTAGAAGGAGACAATGTAAGTGTTACGGTAGCAGCGAGTGATAGCGACGGCAGTGTGAGTACAGTAGAATTGTTCTACGATGGTGTGTCACAAGGAACAGATGACACCTCGCCTTACACTTGGACGATCAATAATACGGTAGCTGGCTCGCATACGCTACGTGCAGTAAGTACAGACGATGAAGGAGCAACTAGCGAAACAACTATCTCTATTAATGCCACTAGTAACACGAGCAACTCGAACGCGCGTATTGCTATTGAGAATAGAACACGCACACCGTTCCGTGAGCTTCCTTTTCCTTCAGACACCGTTTATTCGTTCTGCAATGTCAGAAATTGGGTGCCAACGATGACCGATTTGCACAATCGAAACACGATGCGCATTCATAATGAAGGAACAGATGATCTCATCATTTCCAATATTGAAATCACAGACCAAAGTGAGTTTACTCTACCAGGTGGCGAGCTAAGTTCACTGCCTATTATTATCGCACCTAACTCCCACTACGATCTTTTGATTCAATTCATAGAAACGGAAGGAAGCCGAGGCGTGCGAAAAGAGATCATGAACATCACTAGCAACGCAGCCAATAAACCTGTTGTAAGTGTTAGCTTACGGGGTGCTTTCCACGTTCGTGCGGAGGGCAATAATGAGCCTAAGATTGATCAGATTCTTGAGGTGTTAGGGTTTCAAACTAGATTGGGTTCTAAACTGAATTCGGGTCGTTATCCGACCGATGAAGATGTAGCCAACGGCGTTCATGGGGATATTGTAGTTTCCAAAGTTTGGGAACGCGCCGATCCGAATGAGCCAGTAATTGGCTTCAATCTAGCTACCTACATTGGAGCAGCTCAAGATGGTGGTGGCAACTCTAACCTAAATATCAAATTTGTCGAAGTGACCAATTTGGAGAAAGTGGGTCGATTCAGTTTCGATAATTGCTCTGGATTCAATCAATCTATTCTTTCTAAAAGCAACAACTGCGTCAGCTATGATTTTATAGCTGGAAGAGAGGATGATACAGTGGATCAGCCATTCCGTATCGTTATGGATGGTTATATCACAGATGGACAACAAGAAGTAGAGCCAGCGACTGGCAACAGACGACTGTTGGGTATTCGGATGTACAAAGTGATTGACAACGCTGGAAACGAAGTTCCTAATCACTACATCGGGATGAATGACTACGTCAAAAACGGTTGTACAGAAGCGGATGGAGCTAATCCAGACGATGCGTTTGCCAACTGTGACTGGAACGATAATGTAGTCTACTTCGTCAATATTCGTCCAGCTGCTGACCCAAGAGAAAACAACACGTTGGGAGCAATCGAAGCCCGATCTGGTGCAGTAGCAGCCACGCCAAGCTTGCGTGCCTATCCGAATCCAGCTCAGGATGAATTGACAGTAGATTTATCTGGATTTGCACAAGAGCGAGTTACCCTGCGTTTGCAAAATCGAGTAGGTCAAGTGGTGTATCAGCAGACATTTGACGTGGATGAGTTGACTACAGAACGTATCGACTTAGCGACATACAGCAATGGTCTGTACATACTAAGCCTACAAACGGATCAAGTACAATTGACACAGAAAGTAGTGGTGAATAAGACAAACTAGTTCGGGAGTTCCACTACTAAAAAAAGCCCATCAGTATCACGCTGATGGGCTTTCTTATTTTCTGCTACAAATCAAATCCGTTGAAAACTATATGATTGATTCAAAGTTAGTAACGTGAACTAATTAAATTGAACTCAGACTAAGTGTAGCACAAGTTCTATTGAGCGGATCTAGCAGCGATCTCACATCTTATACCTCACATCTCCTCCACCTTAATATAAAACAACTCCTTTGCCACTCGAAAATCATCCACTTCCGATAGCTTCATTTTCTGCCACTCTGTAGTCGGTTGAATACGTATGTAATTGTCCTTCTCTCCTACCAGGACTGGCAAGTCAAACGCCTCTACATCTGCCTGCCAGCGGTACTCTAAAATGGATTTCTTCCCTTTGCTCGTCAACTTATACTGCAAGGTCGGAATAGTAGGATGATACAAATACTGCTCAAAAAAAGCGCTGTAATCCTTTTTGGTACATAAATTGACGTAGTTAATGAAATCTTGCGTCTTGGCATGACCAATAGCGTACCGACTATAAAAAGAGCGTAACAGATCAAACCAAAGCGCGTCGTCACCGATCGCATGGCGTAGAGTATGTAACATCCACGCGCCCTTGTAATAGTGATCGCTGCCGCCCCAATCATCAAAGTTGACATGGAGTGGACCAAGGATGGGTAGCTTATTGTCGATAAAATTACGCTGCGAATTGATATAGCGCACGGCATCTTCGTAGCTATAAGCACACTCTACGAATAGTGTTTCCATATAGGTCGTGAACGATTCGTGTATCCACATCTCCGCCATGTCGTTGATGCTCACTGCATTGCCAAAATATTCATGTCCAGTCTCATGGACGATAATGTAGTCCCAATCCATATCTCGTGGAATGAGTCCCCCCAGATAACCGCGCATATACTTGTTGCCGTAGGCAATAGCACCTTGATGTTCCATACCCAAATAAGGTGTTTCGACTAGCGCGAAGCCATCGTCCCAAAATGGATATTTTCCAAAGAACTTTTCAAAACAAGCCAGCACCTGTGGCACTTGCTTAAAGTGTTCCTTTGCCTTCTCTAAATTTTCAGATAGCACATAGTAATCTAACCGCAAGGTCTCACCATCTTCCGCTTTGTACGTATCATCAAAATGAACATAATCTGCAATATTGACGGTTACATTATAACTATTGATGGGGTAAGTCACCCGCCAATCGTATCGTGTGTATTGCTCGCCTACTGCTACTTCATCAGTCAGGTCGCCATTTGCCACACACATCAATTCATTCGGCACAGCTACTCGAATCATCATACTATCTGGCTCATCCGATAAATGATCTTTGCAAGGCCACCACAGGCTCGCTCCATCGCCTTCGCAAGCCACACCCACCCATGGCTTTCCTGATTCATCCTCAGACCATACAAAACCACCATCCCACGGCGCATTTTTAGCCGCAATAGGTTGCCCCTCATAATAAACTTTGATACTAGCAGTCGTTCCCTGTGCTAGCGGCTCTGGAAACTGCACGAAAAAGGCGTCGAACTGTCGCGTTGTCGGTAATTCTTGGTCGTCGTACACCACTTTATTCAGCTGCATATTTCGGTACAAATCCAACTGGATTCGGTCGGTAGCCTCTTGTACTTCAAACGCCACTTCCACATAACCGTTTAGGTATCTTCGATCAATATCTATAGCTATATTTAGATCGTAGAAGTGAACGTCATAGGCACTTCGACTTTTGTCTAATTTTCCCCTTAGTGTATCCGCCTCCGTAAAATCAAAATCTTGATAGTACTCATTCTGAGCGACAACTGATGTAGATAATAGGCAGCCTAGTGCCCATATAAAATTTCTCATAGATGAATGTTAATTTGTCATTCAACGATGCACACTAGTCGTTTTATTTAATTTATGCATCATTATTGCCTCAAAAATAAAAAAAGGAATCGTATACTATCAAAACGGGTAGCAGCGGCAGGTATACCGACTTACACTTTTTGCTCGCTCTGCGCAACCAGCCTTCCCCTTCCTAACAGGAACGCAGTTCCACAGACAGAGCAGAACAAAATTTGCTCCACCTCGCCACCATCAGCTACTACATAGCAAGTCTGGTCTAATAAGAATAGCTTTTCAAACAAACGAGTGAATTTTTGTTTCCTTCTTATGTATCAACTACGTTCAGCATGACCATTCAACAACTTATTGCCCGAATAGACGAACTGGCATTCGAGGGCAAGGACTTTGACGAAATCAAAGCCTATGTCAAGCAAATGACCAGCGACGATGCTAACAGACAGACAGCACTCATTCACATTGACCGCGCTTTAATAGATCGGGAAGTGGCCAAGCAGGAACGCGCCAAACTGATACAACAAATGTTGATCGGTGGGTTCGTCGTTTTACTGGGTACAGCACTCGCTTGGTACACCTATATTAGTTCCTCTCGATTGTTCTATGCTACGTTTGGTCTTATTTTATACGGGGCTTGGCATCTAAAGGAAAGCTACAAAAAATACCAACTTCCCCTCGAAGACTTCGCGCCACGCAATACCTTATTCAAAAAAACACGCTTTCGCCGATGACTCCTTCTCAAGAAGTCAGCTGGGCTCAAGAAGTAGTTGATCGTTCTAAGCAGTGGTTCTTTTCACAGCTTATGTAGTTCCATATGTCTTCACTAGTTCAGAATTACTTGGCGCACGTACTGCCTCACCCCAAACTCTTCAAATATTTGTACCTTTGCGCCCTAAAATTGGAAAAGCAGAAGAGAGAAAATGAAGACAAAAACATTGAAGCGCGACAAAGTGAACGTCATCACCTTAGGTTGCTCTAAAAATATAGTGGACTCCGAAAACATCATCACGCAACTACGTGCCAACGACTACGAAGTGGCACACGAAACTGGCGACGATGCCAATGTGGTCATCGTGAATACCTGTGGCTTTATTGACCTCGCCAAAGAAGAATCGGTCAATACGATACTCGCGCAAGCTGGTCGAAAAACAGAAGGCGAGATCGACAAACTCTACGTCACAGGCTGTCTTTCCGAACGCTATAAAGAAGATTTGCAGACCGAAATTCCAGAAGTCGATGCGTATTTTGGGACAATGGAATTGCCGTTGCTGTTGGAGAAGTTTAAAGTCGACTATCAGCATGAACTCGTCGGCGAGCGCGTCACGAGTACGCCGATGCATTACGCGTATCTCAAAATTTCGGAAGGCTGCAACCGAACCTGCTCGTTTTGTGCCATTCCATTGATGCGCGGCAAACACGTCTCTCGTCCAGTCGAAGAACTGGTGCGAGAAGCCAAAAACTTAGCGCGACGTGGTGTCAAAGAGATCATGCTGATCGCGCAGGAACTGACCTACTATGGACTGGATTTGTACAAAGAACGCGCCTTGCCTAATCTGCTCAACGCCTTAGCCGATGTAGAAGGTATCGAATGGATTCGCTTGCATTATGCATATCCAAGTAAGTTTCCGTTGGAGATATTGGAAGTGATGGCACAGCGAAAAGAAATCTGTAACTACCTCGATATTCCGCTACAACATGCTAACGACGACGTGCTTCATCGCATGCGTCGCCAAATCACGCAAGCCGAAACCCGCGAATTGATCGCTGCTGCTCGTCGCATTGTTCCGAATATCACGATTCGCACGACAATGTTGGTGGGTTTTCCAGGCGAAACGGAAGAAGAATTTCAAGATATGCTCGACTTTATTGCCGATATGCGTTTTGAGCGCGTCGGTGTTTTTCAATATTCGCATGAAGAAGATACCCGCGCTTACGACTTAGAAGACGATGTACCAGCCGAAGAGAAAGCCGAACGCGCCAACCGCATGATGGAGGTGCAACGCGAAGTCTCTCTCGCCAACAATCTAGCTAAAATCGGGCAGACGATGCGCGTCCTTTTTGATCGAAAAGAAGGCGAGTTTTTCTATGGCAGAACGGAAGGCGATTCGCCAGAAGTGGACAATGAAGTGCTAGTCGCTGCAAGCGATAACTTTGTGCGCATTGGCGACTTTGCCCATGTGCAGATGACGGATGCGACGGAGTATGATTTGTATGGGGAAGTGGTGGATGGCGTTTAGTTGCTAAAGGTTGAAAAGGCAACCGATGCTTTTCTGAGCTTGGAAACTAGTAGAGAGCAATGAGTCAGCACTCATGTGCAAAA
>CAYLPW010000040.1:0-25969 GCA_964385665.1 uncultured Saprospiraceae bacterium | reverse complement strand
CGTTAATGTCTATCTTGAAAAACCCTTAGCAGTGACCGCAAAGCCAAACAATGCGAATGCACTCATTGCCTGTAGGTACAAGTTCAAATAATCGACAGACTTAGAGGTTTACGTGAAGGTAACTCGCTACTATTTATATGGTTGTCAAATTTCTACTAAAGGGAAGTTTGACACGATAGAAAGCAGTCCTTTTTCGGATAATGGAAATGACGAAAAACGCATCTTGTATCTCTACGCGTCTCACCACTTCGACACCTGCCTGCCGTAAACGACAGATCAGGCAGGTTCGTTATTCCTTGTTCGTCTGTTCGATATTCAAACCAATAGAATAGTGAATATCGAACAGGGAACGTTGAATGATGAGCAAATGCGGTAGAATGAACTTTAAATTATTCATCGCTACGCGTCCCACCACTTCAATATTCGTTATTCCTTGTTCGTCTGTTCGATATTCAAACCAACAGAATAATGAATATTGAACAAGGAACGTCGAATGATGAGCAAAAAACGCTTATCCCTGGCAGCGACATCCAAAAAATCAACCCTTCAGTACCAACTCCGCCCCTTTCTCCGCGATCATATACACCGCTGCATTCGTATTGCCACTCACAATCGTCGGCATCACAGAAGCATCAATGACCCGCAACCCTTCAATGCCATGTACGCGCAATTCGTCATCCACCACAGCGAGTTCATCCTTACCCATTTTGCACGTTCCGACAGGGTGATACACCGTTTCGACTGAACGTAGAATATGCTGTGCCAAATCGTCATCCGACTGTCGATGCAGTGGCGCGGTGACACTCGTGCGGTAGCGGTCAAAAGCAGGCTGCTCGAAGATGGTTAGTGCTTGTTTTGCCCCTTGAATCAAGACTTGTAGATCACTTTCTTCCGATAAAAAGTTAGGATTGATGATGGGCATTGCGTACGGATTTTTGGGGTCTAAAATTAATTGCCCTCGACTTTTTGGATTTAGCAAGGTAGGCAAAATTGTGCAGCCATCCTCTGGCTGAAAAGTACTCAAATCGTATAAATCGTATTGATAGTTTTGAGGCAGCGCAAACGGTGAAAAATGCAATTGTAAATGTTTTCGTTCCGCTAGTTTTTGAAAAGCAACCGCTTCCAACGGTCCAATCGTAAACGCGCCACGCCGCCCAGTAAAGTAGCGAAGCGTTTCTTTTAATTGCGCCAACACTGGCAAGTAATGATTGACACCTACTCGATCATTGACGCCAATCGTGACTGGAAAAAATAAATGGTCTTGCAAATTCTTCCCAACGCCTGATGCTTCCTTTTTGACCGTAATTCCACTCTTTTTTAGCTCCTCTTTCCCCCCAATGCCCGACAGCAACAAAATTTGTGGCGAATTGAACGCTCCTGCTGCCAACAGAACTTCGCGGCTAACATATGCCGTCTGATTACTCCCTTTTCGACGAAATGTTACCCCAACTGCTCGATCATTTTTCAGCACAATTTCCAGTACCTGTGCCTGTGTCCATACCGTCAAGTTCTTCCGCTTCATGGCTGGACGTAAGAAAGCTGCCGCTGCGCTGTGTCGCTGTCCATTTTTGATGTTGAATTGAAAATGACTGACGCCTTCTTGTGTTGCACCGTTATAATCTTCATTGAACGGCAAACCTGCTTCTTGTGCAGCTGCGATGAACTGTTCTGCCAAGGGCGTTCGAAATCGGGTAGAAAAATCGACGTGAAGTTCCCCTTCTTGACTGTGATAGGTATTGTTGAAAACGGCGTGTTGTTCAGCGCGTTTGAAGTATGGTAAGACGCTTTCATAATCCCAATTGGCATTACCCAAACTCGCCCACTCATCGTAGTCTTCCTGATTACCTCGCACGTATGCCATCGCATTCGTAGAACTGCTGCCACCTAAGACACGACCACGTGGCAAATAGATACGGCGATCCAAGAGATGTTCCTGTGGTGTTGTCCAATATTTCCAATCGAATTTAGAGCGATGCAGTTTTGGATAGCCACCAGGCATTTGAATAAGGGGATGCCGATCAGAACCACCAGCTTCCAGCAGTAGAACTTGCTTGGCAGGATCACGACTCAAGCGATTGGCTAGTACGCAGCCTGCCGAACCAGCACCGATAATAATGTAGTCGAAAGTTGTCAAAGTTGGTTTTATTTCAAAACAAAGTACCATAAAAAATTCGTCTTTTTATACAACTATCTGTATTCATGACGCGTCTTTTGTAGCGAAAATTGATTATTCCAATTTCTAACTAAATACTATTTGAAGATGAAGTGGATTCATTTGTTAATTATAGCAATTGCATTAGCTGCTGTACCAGCTTGTGCACAGCAAACAACAACAAAAAAGGAAAAGAAAGTCGTCATCACGAAGAAGACAATTGATGAAAATGGCAATGAAACGGTCGAAACAATAGAGGCAGAGGGAGAAGATGCCGATCGGCTATTGGAGGAAATGGAGATGGAAGAGCTAGAAGGCTTTGATATGGATCTAGATAGAGAAAATGGGGAAGATCGGTATTCGTTTCGATTTAAAAGTGACGGCAGCGACCTGAGTGACTTTGAGTGGAATGGTCTGGAAGAGATGCCTGAGGAAATGCAACGAATGCTAGAAGGATTGAATTTAGGAGAACGCTTTCAAAACTTTGAGTTTGGTGATCTAGGAGATATGCAGATGGGAGTGTTTCCGTTTGGAGGCACGAGTGGTGGCAATGCTGTTTTGGGTGTTCAAGTCGAAAATGCAGACGCTATGGGTGCTCAGGTGATGGGAGTAAGCGAAGGTTCAGCAGCTGATGAAGCTGGCATTGAAGAAGGCGATATCATTACGAGTATCAATGGTTTAGAGATCGAAAACGCTAACACCTTGATTCAAAAAATGCGTAAGTACGAGCCGAATGAACGTATTGAACTAGAAGTGGCGCGTAATGGGAAGAAGAAGACGATGCGTGTGACGTTGCAGGCAAGATCGTACTAGTAATTATCAAGAACTATCATACTAAACTGTTTTCCACGGGAGGGTGTAGATCGCATGATCTATGCCCTTTTGTTTGTATTTTTCGCTTTTATACTAGCGAATTATTGTATTATTTGGCTAGTATAAAAGCGAATAGTTATATTTAGGGCATGATATATAGTACACTTACCTCTGTTATCACGATTGTCGAAGGTTGCACCTTCGATACGATATGCTCATTCATATAGAAGATATATATAAGCATATATTTAATCGAAGGCACAACTTTCAACTATCCCACATACGGATCAAAACGCCTCCGCCAGCCCCAGATAAAAATTATTCTCTCGCTCTCGTCCAAAGCCAAAGGCATAATCAAAGCGAATATTCAAATTTTCCTCTTCTACAATTTTGACGCGAATACCTGTTCCTAGGGAATATTTCAGATTTTCTAATCGTAAGTCTTGCTCTCGATTGGCGACATCCCCTGCCCCACCGTAAAAAACAAAGCCGATGGACTTTAAGGCTTGCCACCGATATTCCACTTGGGTAAAATAAGCAAAACGATCTCGAAAACGCCCTTCTTGAAAGCCACGTAGCAACTCGCTGCCGCCGATGGAAGACAGTTCCAGCAAAGGCACGTCATTCCAAACCCATCGCGTGAAAAATTGATAGGCAATCACATCTTTTCGATTGGGTGACACGCGAAAGTACTTACGAAAGTCTAGTCGAGAAAGCATGAAGTCATTAGAACCGCCCAAACGTTCTCCATAAAAACCATGTGTGAGTTCGATGAAATTGCCGCTCAAGGCATTCAAAATATTATCACGGCTGTCAATGGTGGCTGCCAACTCCAAGCCTACAGAAGTAGACTCTAAATCATCCAATAGTTGCTCTCGACCGACAACTTCTTCTTCCTCCTCAATTTGACTATTGTAAGCATGCCGAAAACGCAGACCACCGCCTAAAAAGAGTTGTTTGTAGACGCGTCTCAAAAGCAAAGGCTGCACTTCTATTTGGTTAAACGAAATATCAATCTGATCGGCTTGTAAGGTTTGGCTTCCCAAGCCAAAATAGCTCAACGGAAATTTAGAAAAGGTCAAATCGCCTTTCAATAACCACTTTTCTTCTGGAAAAAAGATGTTGTATTCCGACCAGAAGATAAACTGATTCCTCAAGGTGTAGGTCACAGAAAGTGGAATATTGGAGGTACGTGTATCGTCTCCAGCATTAGGTGGTTTGAATAGAAATTTAGACCCAACGCCGATGCCTAGACTGGTCGCTGGCTCGTAGTTGACAATGGGAGAAATGACGATTTCAGGCGTATAATGATTGGTGTCGGGATGGTTACTCGGCAAATCGAATTGAAAAAAGTCGGTGATCTTTTCAACGAAGGTTTGCGCGTCGCTCTCTGCCATAGCAAAAAGAAAAACAGTGAAAGTGAGCAGCACTTTAGTGATAGACATATACTGATTTTTAGCAATTTACTCTTACCTTATCATTAGTAATCGCTATTGAATGAGTAAGTAATAGCAGTACGCAAATTCCATTACAATAGAAGTACTCAACTGATTAGCAAAATTCAATAAGTAGTGATGAGGCAGATTTTAATGTAAACGCGAATGGCTATTGCTTTATCTAATGTCTAAGTTGATCTTATGTTCTCTATAACGTTCGACTTTCTGTTTCGCTTCTCTTCTTTCTTCACAAATTTTGTCGATTCAGTTCTTTCACTGCGTAATCTGCTGCTCGCGCTGTCAGTGCCATATAGGTCAAGGATGGATTTTGGCAAGCTGAAGAGGTCATGCAAGCACCGTCTGTGACGAATACATTTTTGGCTTCCCAAACTTGATTCCATTCATTCAGTACAGACGTTTTCGGATTGCGCCCCATACGTGCCGTTCCCATCTCATGAATGCCTCGCCCTGGTACACTTTCATTGTCGTAGGTACTAACGTTGTTGAAACCAGAAGCTTCCAACATCTCTGCAGCATCGTTTGCCATATCGCTGCGCATTTGACGCTCATTTTCTTTAAACTCAACATCAAATACCAAAGTCGGCAGCCCCCACTGATCGAGGTTTTCTTTGTCTAAATAGACTTTATTTTCATGATACGGTAACGTTTCTCCAAATGCCACCAAACCAGCTCCCCAACCACTAGGCCGTTGCAAATTGTCTTTTAATGCTTGTCCGACGCCTAATTCTCGCACCGCATGTTGCCAACCACCACGTCCGGAGCCACCCTGATACCCAAAGCCACGGATATAATCCTTTCTCGTCGATGCTTTATCAATATTTCGGAAGCGTGGTAGATAGATACCTGAAGGACGACGACCGCTCGAATACAAATGATTGAAGCCATCAATACCACCATTAGCACCTACTTTGAAATGATGATCCATCACATTGTGTCCCAATTCGCCACTTTGATTGCCGAATCCATCAGGAAAGGCTTCCGAAGTCGAGTTGAGGAGGATTTGAGCCGTTCCCATCGTCGATGCACAGCAGAAAATAATTTTGGCGTTGAAGATCATATCTTCTTTCGTTTGCGCATCAATCACGCGGACGCCTGTTGCTCGTTTTTGGTCTTTGTCATACAAAATTTCATAGACGATAGAATGCGGACGAAGCGTCATATTGCCGGTGGCGGCAGCAGCGGGTAGCGAAGTAGAGAGTACACTCAATGCCGCGCCATACGGACAACCTCGATTGCAGAGTCGTCGATATTGGCAGGCGGCTCTTCCATTATGTGGAATCGTATTGTTACCAGTACGACCAATCGTCAAGGTGCGATTGAATTTTTCTTTTATACTCGTTCTGATTTTTTGCTCCACACAACTCAGTTCCATCGGTGGAAGAAACTGTCCATCAGGCAAATGCGCCAAACCTTCCTTATTCCCTTGAATGCCTACAAATCGTTCGACATGATCGTACCAAGGTGCGAGGTCTTTATATCGAATGGGCCAATCGACGCCGAATCCATCTTTTGCATTGGCTTCAAAATCCAAGTCGCTCCACCGATAACTGTGTCTGCCCCACATAATTGACCGACCGCCGACTTGATAGAAGCGTACCCAATCGAAAGGCTTGTCTTCTTGGTACGGATGCTCGTCATCTTTCAGATACCAATGTTTTAAGGCTTCATCCATCCCTCTACCTTTACGCACCTTAAAATAATGTTTGTCGATTTCAGCTTGTGGTACTTTTCCTCGATTAGGTAGTTGCCAAGGAGCTTTGTAGGCGGTGATGTAATCTTTAACGTGTTCCACTTTTCGTCCACGCTCTAACACTAACGTTTTCAGTCCTTTCTCGCACAGTTCTTTTGTCGCTATGCCGCCACTGATGCCAGAACCAATAACAATAGCATCGAATGTTTGCGTTGTTTTCATTTGCTCAAGTTGATATTCTTTCTCTTTTTCGATCTGATAAATATAGGAAGAGATTTTCACATTGGCTGCTTCAAACCCTTACTTATTCATGATCGAACCTTTCGTACACATTTCGTAATTTGCCGCTTTCAACTTATATTTCCACTATGGCAACAGCACTTTATATTCTCAAAGCAATTCACATCATTGGGTTCATCTCCTGGTTTGCTGGACTATTTTATCTGGGTCGAATGTTCGTCAACCACAGCGAAGCAAAAAGCAAAGTAGAACCAGAGCGTTCTATTCTATTGAAACAATTTCAGCTGATGTCGGAACGCGTCTACAAAATTATCTGTAATCCAGCGATGATGGTGACGTGGACGGCAGGGATAGCTATGTTGGCAATAGGTATCTTCTCCCCTTCCGTTCCCAACTATTTAAGTATCGAAACAGGAACACCTGGCTGGATGCACTTAAAATTATTACTGCTCGTCTTGTTAGTTGGTTATCATATTTGGTGCAAACGCATCACTAAAAATTTGAAGGACGATGATTTTGAATTTGATCCTTTTAAAGCACGTTTATTCAACGAAATTCCGACTTTATTTTTAGTGTCTATTGTGTTTACGGCTAGTTTAGGACGGATGGCGTTGCTCAATTATGCTTATCTCGCGATTGGTGTGTTGGTATTTGGATTTTTGGTTTATCGAGGAGCAGTTGCCTACAGAAAGCGTCGAGAGCGTGCCGAAGTCTAATTAATTCGGTCCTTTCCACTAAAAAAGTCTGTCCGTTGGCTATTTTATTGAAACTTAGCGCATTAGCTTTCCGTTTGAATAAGAAATTCAACATAGCAGCATCTTAGTCTGCTGCTTGCGAGCATTGCCTACAGTCGCTACAGGATGGATAAGTGGAAAATCGTCTGTCCGATCTACTAGCCAATAGAGAAAACTTTAAATCTGATGTACGAGTGCATACTCTACCCGATTTTGTCGGGCATAGGTGGTGCTGCTTTGGGTATTTGGATTGGTCAATTGATAGCCGAACGCAAATTTCAACTGACTGCCGCTCAACGACAAGCTGCCTTTTCACAACTGGAAGACAACTTTAAATCCGCTAGCGAGAAGCTGAAAGATGCCGTTCGTCAGCAACACCGTTTGCGTATGGATTTGCAAGCACGTGACCAGAGTCTATTCAATTGGAAGCAACGATTTCACGATCTAGAAACGACCAATGTACATCGCATCTACGAAAGTGATGTGCCAGAAGAAATGGAACGCTTGCGCGAACAATTGACGCACGAAGAACAGCAGAAAAAAGAACTTCGAGAATCATTCACTCTTTTAGAGAAAGAACTTTCCCAACTCAATGATAAATATAGTCATCTTATGAACGAAAAAGATCAAACACAATCACAACTCGACGAAGCAATACAACGCAAAGAAACACTCGAAAGTAGCCTAGAGAGTGCGCAAACTTCTTATGTAGAAATCCAGGAAGAAAAGGCAGCTTTGCACGAAGAGTTGTCGCTATTGCAAGAAGAAAAAGAAGTGCATGAGCGAGCCTTGCCACAACTGCGTGAGCAGTATAGCGAATTGTTGGAGCAGTATAATGACTTGCAATTGCGTAACAACGAAGTACTGCAAGAAAAAGAGGAGCAAGCCACAAAATTGCAACAGCTACAATTGCAACAAGAGCAATTTGAGAAAGAATGGCACAGCAAATATGAAACGCTGGAAACGGCTCATCAGCAGCAACAAACAGCCTTAGAAACTAGCCAATCGCAAAGTGCAGACTATCAAGAACAACTGACTGATTTGCAGCAGTTACAATTAGAGCAGTCTACTCGTTTAACCGATCAGGAAAATAGTATCGCTTCGTTGCAAGAAGAGCAAAGTCAGCTCATTGAACAACTACAAGAAAAAGAAATTCAGCGATCGGCGTTGGATAGTCAAGTGTTGGCGTTCACGCAAGAGAAAGAAGCGCTACATACGCAGTTGCAAAACTTAGCAACGCAGAAAGCGGAAACCGAGCAGCATTGGCAGCAAAAATTTGAAGACCTAGAACGAGAATATACACAAGCAAAAGCGACTTTTGAGGCAGAGCAAGCAGAGTATCAAACTCAAATTGCTCGTCTAGAAACTGCGCAACAAGATTTGCAAACACAATTCCAAGAGGTAGAAACACAACTACAGACAGCGCAAGAAGAATGGGAAACTGAACGCACTCGCTTACAGACTGCCTACGAAGAAAAAGTAGGACAAATGAAACAAGCGGAGAAAAAGCTGGATGACCTGGTGCAGCAATTGGAGGAGTACAAAACAACTCAACTGCAAATCTTAAATGCCAGACAGGAAGAGTACAATCAATTGCAACAATCCTTTGAAACACAAGGTCAAGAAGTTGAAAGTCTCCAAGCGCAACAAGCACAACTAGAAACGCAACTGTCGCAAACACAACAAACCGCTCAACAACGACAAACGGACTTAGAAAATCGCAACGCTACCCTACTCAGCAAATACATTGCGGGGCAAGAACAGCTGAAAAAGTTGATGGATCGAAATGAAACACTGATCGTTCAAGTCAATAGCAAAGATCAGGATCATTTACAGCGCAATCAAGCCTTAGAGCAGCAACAGCAAGAACGAGCGCGACAAATCGAGGCTTTGCAGCAAGAACGCGATGCTTTAGCCCAACGAGCGGATACTACACCAGAAGCGATTCAGCAGTTGCAGTCGCAGTTGAGCGATCTTCGGACGGACAAAGACCAATTGGGAACTCAAGTCCAAGAACTCAAGCAAATCAACCAAGCCCTTCAACGAGAGCTACGCGATCAAGTCAACAAAATCACACTGCACACGAATAACTATTCACAACTGCTGACTAACAATAGTGAGTTGATTAATGAATTGGTGCAGTTGAAATCAAATATGGCGAATGAACGAGCAAAAACCATAGCTGCGCTACAAGCTTGTGAAGAAAAGTACCGACGTCTATCGGAAGAAAAATAGGGTAAAGAATGAGATCGAACGGAACGTAAGAGTTTATTCGTACGCGATTGTGATCAAATAAAAGCACCAAGCACAGCAAACGGCTACTTGGTGCTTTTAGCATTACAAGGATGACCATTTCCGTACAATAAAATAAGCGACAACAACATTTTGATAAACCACTAAATTCTAGACTATCTTTGCGCCCCACATTCAAATTGTTCAGTCATGGTACGCTCTCTATTTTTATTGATTTTATCTCTTTTACTATTGGCTTGCGACGGCGACAGTCCTCAGCAATCGACAAGTCCAGCTAACAACGTTCCCAGCGATCCACTACTTGCACAAATTGCCTCCATCAGCTCAGCTATCGACCAAGATATAGACAATGTAGATTTGTATCGGCAACGGGCGAATTTGTACTATGAAATCAATAGTTATGACAACGCCATTCAAGATTGGCAAATGGTCACGGATTTGGATGGAACAAATCCGGAAGATTATCACGCTCTGGCAGATGTCTACCTCGACTATTTTCGTTCGCGCGAAGCCTTAGATATTATGGAAGAAGCAGCAAAAAAGTTTCCAGAAAATGAGTTGACACTCTTGAAACTAGCAGAATTTCAGATGATTTTGCGCAAAAATGGTGCTTCCTTCTACACACTCGACAAATTGTTAAAACAAGACCCCCAGAATGCGGAAGCCTATTTTATGATGGGCATGAATTTTAAAGAAACGGGCGATACTGTTCGCGCCATTAATAGTTTTCAAGAAGCCGTAGATCGCAATTCGACCTTGGTGGATGCATGGTTGCAATTGGGTGATTTGTACACGGCATTGGGAGAAGAGCTGGCGTTGCAGTATTACGAAAATGCCATTCGTGTAGCACCAGATCAGGTAGAGCCGTATCACGCCAAAGCGTACTATCTAGCCGATGTGGTAGATGATTTGGAAGGCGCAATCGCTGTGTATCAACAGATCAATCAAGTCGATCCACAATACGAAGAGGCGTACTTCAATGCAGGTTTAGTTTACTTAGATTTGGGTAAGTTTGAAGAAGCGAGACAGCAATTTGATTTGACGCTTAAATTTTCACCTACGCACATCCGAGGCTACTTCTATCGCGGTCTAGCGAGTGAATTTATGGGCAACATAGCGGCTGCTAAAACCGACTATGAGCAAGCGTTGCGCATGAAACCAGATTATGAAATGGCGCGTGAGCAGTTGGACGGATTGCCGAGTAGCTAGGTTTTGGGCGGTGCATGATAGTCACCCTGTGAATGTTAGGCTCAAGAAATTCAGATATGTACGCCACTATTCCGGGCTCAATATTCACGGGGCGACTTACGTGATGCATCTACCACTTATTATTATCCACAATCAACTCTGCCAAATCATAGATCATAATCTCATTTTCTTTGCCTTTTCCAGTCACACCATCTTGCAGCATAATCGTACAAAATGGACAATTGGCAGCTAAAATTTCTGCGCCACTTGCGATCACTTCTTCTACGCGCTCCGTATTGACGCGCTTTCTGCCTTCTTCCTCTTCTTTAAACATTTGCGCACCGCCGGCTCCGCAGCATAGTCCGTTTTTTCGGCTACGTTTTAGTTCAACTAGCTGATTATCCAAAGACTCCAATATCGCACGCGGAGCTTCGTAGATGCCGTTGCCCCGACCGAGGTAACAGGAATCGTGATAGGTAATTTTTTTACCAGCAAACGCTCCACCCTCTTGCAATTTCAATCGACCTTCGTCAATCAAGGTTTGTAGCAATTGCGTGTGATGGATAACCTCGTAGTTGCCTCCTAATTCTGGATATTCATTCTTGATCGTATTGAAACAGTGTGGGCAGGCCGTTACGATTTTTTTGATCTCATAGCCATTCAGCACCTCTATATTTTGGAGTGCCGACATTTGAAAAACAAACTCATTCCCTGCCCGACGCGCTGGGTCGCCAGTACACGATTCTTCGTTCCCCAAAATAGCAAACTCAATGCCTACTTCATTCAGTATTTTCGCAAATGCCACCATGATTTTCTGTGCGCGGTCGTCGTAACTTCCTGCACAACCCACCCAAAATAAAATCTCTGGTTGCTTTCCTTCGGCAGCAAATTCTGCCATTGTTTTGATTGTCATTTTTCTTGGCTGTTGGCTGTTAGCTATTGGCTAATCAGCAGATTTATTTCTTAAGTTCAGCTTTAGCAGCTTTGTATTGAGCTATTGGCTATTGGCTGTTGGCTGTTGGCTGTTGGCCATTCAGTTGTTAGCTGTTCCATTCAGCTATAGCAGCATTATTTTTTTGGCTATTGGCTTTTGGCTTTTGGCTCAGAATCGACGTTTTCTCGAACTGTTCATTGCTCATTGCTAAGTACATCCAGCGTCGTCTTCAAGCCTACGAACATCAATTCGCGTCCAGTAGTGGTCAGCACTTGTTCCTCTTCGTCTTCCGTCAACGCATCTTCGATGAATGCTAATAAATCTTCTTGGTCGGTCGTGGCGAAAAATGGGTCAAGTAAAGCTCTGAAATCTTTCTTATTGCCAGTTTCTACGAGTGTCCAATTGGCTTCCTCTGCTTGTCCGATATCGTCTTCTTCGATCAGCGTATCGCGTGGAATAACCTCTTGTGTCGCCTCATGCAATACCCAAGCTAGATAGATCAGATACGCTTTTTCTTGTTCTGTCAACAGCTCAAACTGCTCGCTCACCAGATACGCCAATAAGACTGGCTGACTCTCCCGAATCTGCATAATTTGCTCATCCACCTCTTCCGATGCCCGATCAATAATGGATTCAATAACTGATTCTGCTACAAATTTCATAATTCAATAGAGCGAAAGTAATGGAAATTTTGCTGGCATTTTAGTTTATCGCTGAAGCAGTATATGTTTGATGTAACCTACCTAAAATTAAGCACGTTTATCATCTACTACAACTACAACAATCGCCTCAAAATTCTGTACTATTGCAAAAAAATATCAACTGATGATTGAAAATACATACGTTGCCATTATGGCAGGAGGTGTGGGTAGCCGATTTTGGCCAGCTAGTCGCACCGCACGACCAAAACAATTTTTGGATATTTTGGGTGTTGGAAAGTCCCTGATTCAACTCACCTACGAACGTTTTCGCAAACTCGTCCCAAAGGAAAATATATTTGTGGTAACCAACAACATTTACCACGATTTAGTCGAAGAACACCTACCAGATTTGACAGACAATCAAATCTTATGCGAGCCGTCGCGCAATAACACCGCTCCTTGCGTTGCCTACACTGCCTTTAAATTACACGCACTCGATCCACTCGCCAATTTCATCATCGCACCTTCGGATCATATTATTCTAAAAGAAGAAGCTTTTTTGCAGCAAATTCAGAAAGCGTTAGCAGTCACAGCAAAAGAGGAAGTGTTGGTAACTTTGGGCATCGCGCCCACACGTCCAGATACTGGCTACGGCTACATCAAATACGATGTCGAAAAGCAACCAGCTTTGGGCGTCTTCAAAGTCGATGAATTCAAAGAAAAACCTAGCCTCGCGGTCGCCAATCAATATCTGGCTGCTGGCAACTACCTCTGGAATGCTGGTATTTTCGTTTGGCGAGCAAGCACTGTTTTGAGTTCCTTTGAAGAACACGCACCTGATATTTATGACATTCTAGGTAGAGGCAGAAGCAAATACAATAGTGACAAAGAACAAGACTTCATCAACAAACACTACCCCGATACCCCTAGCATTTCCGTGGACTACGCCATCATGGAAAACGCCAAAAACATCTACACGATTCCATCGGATATTGGTTGGTCGGACTTAGGGACTTGGGCATCACTCCATGCTGAATCCCCAAAAGATGAACACCGCAACTCCCTCGCTGGCAACGATGCGCTACTCGAAAACGTAGAGGACTGCCTTGTCCGCTTACCCAAGGGCAAAACACTCGTCGCACGCGATTTGGATGACTATATTATTGTGGATGAAGATGATGTGTTGTTGATTTATCCGAAGTCAAAGGAGCAGGATATTAAGGCGGTGACGCGGGAGTTGAAGGAGTGGCAAGGGGGACGATTGGTTTGATTGAAAAAAGATCGTCGAAGGCACGTAGGATCGTCCCTTTGATGTGATATGCTCGTAAAACAGAAGAACAGTGATGAGCGTATATGTCATGTAAGCTGCGATTTGGGATAACACACACGCTTGTTCCCATAACCACACTTACCAACAAGCATACCTTATCAAAAACACAACCTTTGCCCATTCTGACATCAACCACCACCACATGAACACCTTCATCTTCAACCACATTGCCTTGTCCGTAAAAGATGTCGATGCTTCGACCGAATTTTATCAAAAAGTCTTTCAATTCGAAGAGATTCAGAACACAGCATCGGATTCGACCACTCGATGGTTGTCTATCGGGGAAGGCAGACAGCTCCATTTAGTGCCTCGTCCCGATGCCGAAATCAAAACCAACAAAGCGGTTCACTTTGCGCTATCGGCGGCTGACTTTCGTTCTTTTGTGCTATTCCTGAATGAATTGGACATTCCTTATACAGACTGGCGCGACACGCCTAATAAAGATTACATTCGAAAGGATGGTATTCGGCAGGTTTATTTTCAAGACCCAGATGGTTATTGGATTGAAGTTAATGATGCTATTTTAGGGCACTTCTAAAGAAGGAAGTTTAAGCTATTTTAATGTGGAGGATTACCTCTGCGGTTTTATACGCTTGTACCACTTTAGCATATTAAGTCAGTGCAAGATTATACGTATATTACTGCGAGGCATGTAAATAAATAACCAGTATTGCAGTGATATAGACCTGATGATCGGAATTCTTCAAAACCAAAACAAGAAAACAACACTCAACTTATCTATGTTATTATTTCTAAGCAAATAGATAGACAACCATGACGGTCGAATTAAAAAAATTAAGTTTATTAGAATGGGTAGCTAATTTGACTGACGAACAGGTCATCAATGACTTGTACAAGTCTGTAGATGCAGTTTATAGACGTGATAGAAATTTTGATTTTTCAACTGCTCAAACTTATGCTCAAACGAAGATGGAAGCGTTTGATTTAGATAGAATCAAACGGCAACAGAACTATAAAGGTGTAGATGAGGAAAAAATGGATGAATTGATCGCTCAATTGAATATTGAACAGTCTATTGACGAATTATTAAACGACCTTGACTAATGCGATATGTTCTTGATACTAATATAATTCTATTCTACCTCAAAGATTCAAAGACAAAAGCGTTCATAAAAGAAATCTACAACCCATTTGGTTCAGAGAATGAAGCCGTAATATCAGCAGTCACGATAGGTGAAATAAAATCACTAGCGATCAGAAATGGCTGGGGTGAAAAACGAGTTTCGTTGGTTGAGAAGATAATGCAAGATATTATTGTTATCGATGTAAAGTTTAATGAATTGTTCGATGCTTATGCCGAAATTGAAGCATACTGTGAAGGAAAGCTACCTTCAAAACCAGTTAAACGTTCTTCTAGAATATTAGGCAAAAACGATTTGTGGATAGCTGCGACTACCTATATCACAGGTTCAAAACTGATGACGTCTGACAAGGACTTTCTTCCTCTAGATGGAGAATATTTTGAAGTTGTGATGATCGATAGAGATGAGATAAATAATAGGTGAACTTCTACACTACTCCTATCAAATTCAACAACTCTGATCTTCAAAGTTCGTCACGTATGCAGTACTATCCTGATTAAAGCTGATAGCAGGGAACTTACAATTGACCAAATGACTCTCTACTAAACTCGTCCCTATTCTCACAGAGCAACATCTATGTCTCTAGTGATTGTGTCAAAATCTTTTTCCCATTCAATCAGGTCTACCGAATTGATCTTAACTTTCATTGATGACCACGACACAACCTACCTTCAAATTTTCCATTCCAGAAAAGAAATTCACAACTAATAGCTCCGCAGCAGTCCAGACGTTCAAAAGCGTGAATACCATTCCTCCGAAAAAAAATTCCTTCCTCGTGCAACAAAGTTCAAAATTCCTGCACCAATAAAAGAAAACGCCCGACTATTTTGGCAAACCATCAACATCAAGAACGAAAGTTATTGCAAGCCTGCATCAAAGGAAATCGTCAAGCTCAGTATCAGTTGTACGCGCAACATCAGGTGTATTTGTTTGGTGTTTGTATGCGCTATGCGAAAAACCGAGCAGAGGCGGAAGATATTTTACAGGAGGGATTTTTTAAAATATTAAAAGACCTGAAACAGTGGAATGGAAAAGGAGAAGTGCGCGCTTGGATGCGAAAAGTCATCGTCAATACAGCACTGATGCACATTCGAAAATATCGGAAAATGGAGTTTGCAGACTTAGAAGATGTACAAGCTGACCATACGAGTTTGAAAGACTTGAGTTTTAGTCAAAAAGATCGCGCCAATGCGGTCATCCACTTGATTCAGTCGTTGCCCGACCCGTATCAAACCGTCTTCAATTTACGCGCCATCGAAGGGTATTCTTTTAAGGAAATAGCAGAAAAACTAGGCTTACCAAGAAGCCACCTTGCGCTCACCCTATATGCGTGCCAGGACGAAACTCCAAAAGCTACTTCAACGAGAATTAAAGAACCAATACGAACGCTTGATTTCAATGCCCTTTCGTTCGTTTCCGTCAACCGATTAGTAACCCTCAATTGCACCAAATCAACCACTTTATTGAGACTAAATTTTAAGATGTCAGATCAGAATAACATAGAAGATTTTTTTAACCGCTCATTGGACAATTTCGATGAGCAACCTTCCGAGCAGGTTTGGCAAGGAGTGGTGCAACGCTTGGAGGTGAGCTTGCCTTTTTGGAAGACGTGGCAGTTTTGGAGTTGGCTGACTGGTGCTGCTGTTTTTGGTGTGAGCTTACTGATTTACCATTTCAATGTGAATCAAAAAATAGATTAACTCCTTCATCGAAATGAAATTTTATTGACAGAGAATGCGCTTCTTCAAGATAGCTTAGCGCAAACTATTGCTACACTTGATTCAGACACAACAATACCATAATACGACAAAGATGTTTGTAAGAACAGAGATTGATTTTATCGCTCAACTAAAGTACAAAAAACAAGGAGGGCGACAAACTCCTGTGTATTCAGGTTACCGACCACATATTGAATTTGAAGATATACCCGAAATGAAAACATCTGGGCAGCAGCTATTTGTGGAGCAGGAAGTCGTATATCCTGGAGACGAAGTGACCGCAAAGATTACGCTACTCCTACATAAATATATGGAAGGAAGGCTGTATCAACACCAGAAGTTTAGTTTTTACGAAGGTGCCACAAAAATGGGAGATGGAACAATCGTTGAGATTGTAAATAAAAAGTTGGAGCGACTCCAATAACAAGACAAACGTATCGCCCTCCTACTCAGAATAACTACCATACATGGAATTCATTTTTCAACACACTTGGCTTTTTTTATAGCCAATAGCCAATAGCCAATAAAAAACCACCTGTAAGCTGGATTCTGTATTCACCAAAGTGAATCTCTATCATTTATCTAGCAGAAACTTCGCAGTTTCCATCTATCTGTCTACCCTCCAGCATCGGGCGAGCTACCCTCAAGCACTGGTGTACATGACATTTCAACACCTAAGGTTTATTCCACCTACGTATTGCTACGTAGCTGCGTGCGCTCTTACCGCACGTTTTCACCCTTATTCCGATACATCGGAACGGTTATTTTCTGTAACACTTGCTGTATTCATCCCTTCGGACGAACCCCATCCGTTAGATGGTAGGCTGCTCTACGTTGTCCAGACTTTCCTCGTCTTGCTGCCGAAACAGTAAGCCGCGATAGAGCGGTGGTTTTTTTTGACTATTAGCTATTCAGCGATTTATAGCTTTGATTCAATGCTTTCAGCATCTCACTCGCTGACCTCTCGAAACATTCCTAGCTCTCAAAATACTCCTACTGCCCAAACAGATTCCCTAGACTGCCTAAACCGCCTGGCAACATGTCATTAATCATATCTTGAGAAGCAGCGGATGCTTTTTCTTTTGCATGCTCTAAGGCTTCTTGAACAGCTAAAAGAACTAAGTCCTCTAACTGATCGGTATCAGTTGTATCTAACTTGCTACCATCTATTGAAATATCAGTGACATCTTGAGCAGCATTAGCAGTGACTTTTACTGCCCCATCTCCCGATGATCCATATACAATTACAGCACGCAATTTCTCCTCCATCTGCTTTTGCTGCTCTTCAAAATTTCCAAACATATCGTTTAACTTTTTTTGTTCAATTGTTCCGCCTACGGCTAACTGTGAAAGTGTTCATCTGTTAACGCGTCAATAGTTTTACAGTTTGGTCTGTTCCTCAATTACTTGTCAATAACAGTCATCTCTTCATCAAAAGTCATGCCAGTGAATATTCCTAATGGACGGTTGTCGCCTTCTACATTGGACAAAATAGTACTCGGTTGGGCGAACGGATTGCCATTGGCAGCATCGGCGTTGGCTATGCTATTGGCGAAGGTAAAGTAGTCTTCTGTTATGTGATAGACGCTGTTAAAAATGGTGTCTCCGATAGCAAAATCGTAACCAGTTCCTGTCACAAATACTTCCGTATCATTGAAACTATCATCGAAAACAAAATCCAGTTCTAAACTATCGCGTGTTCCTTCTGCTAGCAGTCGGCGAAAGTAGTTGTCCATATTTAGATCGTCTGTCCAATAGGTCAACGCTCTTGCTAAAGTATCTGTATCGTTGAATTCAATGACAACGCTGTCTATCGGAATCGGACGAGGAATGAGCGTACTGCCGGTGATGCGTTCGCCATCGGCAGTGATGACTTCTAATTCAAAAGGTGTATCGTATAGTTCTGGTACAACAATACCTGCGCTGTAGTTGAATAGTTTTCCAGTGAATGGATTGAGTGTCAGCCCGTTGGTCAGTTCTACTGCTTTGTCTTCGTAGCGAATGGTAATCTGTGCCCCATCCACAAATAATTCATCCAGATAGGCTTGAATGTCTGTAGGAAATGGATCAAAATAAGAGAAACTTCTTGATAGCAATAGTGTAAAAGGCTGACCTGGTATGAGATACGATTCAACCATAATTTGCTGATCGTATTCTGGTAGTTCGATTTCTATTTCTTGAGTTAAGTTGCAGGCACTGAATGAAAAAAGTGCAGCTACTATATATAGAATGTTATTTTTCATATGTTTTCCAATTTTTGGCGAACGATTAAACAATCGGGGTTTCTACTTTTCTAAAATTTAAAGTTCCAAGTCACTGATGGCAGGATAGGAAATAAGGACTGTTGTTTCGCTGCCACTCGGCTCGGTACATTTAACAAATCGGGACCAGTGTCTATGACATCAAACTCTGGTTCTAGGAAAATGAAATACGGATTGCGACGATCGTATGCATTGTAAACACTAACGGTTAAGTCGCTTTCGCCCCATTTTGGAAAGAACTTAATGACCAACCCTAAATCCAAACGATGATAGGCTGGTAGTCGAAACGTATTTCGATCACCAAATACTGGAATCACAGGCTGTATTTCTGCACCAGGCACATCTTGTAGCGCAATGCGTCCTTGTGGCAACCAGGTCAAGTCGCCAGAACCGTACACCCAAGTTGCAGAAGCTTTCAATCGGCGACTCAGATCGTAGGTAGCGACTACAGAAACATCATGGCGACGGTCATAACGTGGTGCAAAATAACGTCCATCCATGATGTCTTGCTTCACCCCTCTAAAATTGCCACGCCGTATCCACGCCAGTGTATACCCGATCCAACCTTGCAGTCGTCCTTCTCGCTTTTCGATACTCAATTCACCACCATAGGCAAATCCATCTCCAAAGGCGAACTCTTCCTCCAGATTATCATTGGCGAATAATTGTGCGCCATCGATAAAGTCAATTTGGTTATCCAGCCATTTATAGTAATATTCATTAGTGATAAAATACTGATCGCCCAACGCAAAGGAGAAGCCAGTAGCTATTTGATCGGAGATTTGTGGTGCAACATTTGCGGTCGACGGATACCAAATATCAGTAGGCAATGCGACACTAGCATTAGAAATAAGGTGAACATATTGATACATGCGCGCATAACTGGCTTTCAGGGACAACCGATCCGTCAGGCTGTATTTACTCGCAATACGCGGCTCCCAACCAATATAGGTTTTACCCTCATTATTGAATCCTGATAAGCGAAAGCCACCGCTGACAGTGAAGTCACTATTGACGATGAAATCATCTTGTATGTACGCTCCAAATTCAACACCATCGAAGTTTTGTCCAGCTGAAAACGAAACCTCACCGTCATCACTCCCCGCTTGTAGTCGTCCCACCTCAAATTCATGATTGGTCGCTTGTACGCCAAATTTAATGTTGTGCTGATCTGAGAGATTGTAGTAGAAGTCGTATTTCAGGTTGGCATCTCGAATCTTTGAACCCACTTCAAACGAGAAGCCAGTAATCTCATTTGTAATGTTGTATTGATAGTCACTAAACGTGAAGGTCGCGTTTGAGAAGAGTTTTGGGCTGAAGGTATGATTCCATCGAGCTGTACCCGTGGCATTGCCCCAGTTAAAATTGAAACTAAAAAAGTCCGACGTAAAGCCAAATACATCACGCCCGAAGTAGCCACTCAGGAAGAACTTATTCTTGTCGTTGATCTGGTAGTTGACTTTTGTGTTTAGGTCGTAGAAGAAGTAGTCTGGGATTTGAGAAAAATCTTCGTTGTCTTCATTCGCGCGATTGACAGCTCTCGTAAAAATATCTACGTAAGTGCGTCGACCCGAGACAATAAACGACGATTTTCCTTCTTGAATAGGTCCTTCTAAGGTCAATCGAGAAGAAATCAATCCAATGCCACCTGCACCAGCAAACTTTTTGTTGTTGCCATCTTTTAGCTTTACATCAATCACAGAAGATAGGCGACCGCCGTATTGTGGTGGAAAACCGCCTTTATAGAGTTGTAGATCTTTGACGGCATCCGCATTGAACGTACTAAAAAAGCCAAATAAGTGATTGGGGTTGTAAACGATGGCTTCATCCAAAACAATCAAGTTTTGATCACCTGCACCACCACGTACGAAAAGTCCTGTGCGTCCTTCTGCCCCAGAAGGAATACCAGGTTTCAGTTGCAAGGTTTTCAGAATATCAACTTCGCCTAGTAGTGCAGGCAACAGTTTCACTTCTGCCATATCCAATCGTTCGACACTCATTTGAGTCGAATTTAATTGCTCTTTGAACGAGTTGGCTTTTATGACTACTTCTTCCAATTCTATCCCTTCGCCTAGTTCCACATTGATGGTCAAGTCTTCCGTCAATAGAAGCGTTCGCTCCGAATTTTGGAAGCCGACATAGCTAAAAATCAGGGTTGCTGAATCGTTAGCAGGTAAGGAAAGGGAATAAAAGCCATATTCGTTGGTCGTTGTTCCTTGCTGTGTGCTGGGCGAAAGAATGGTAGCACCGATAAGTGTTTCTCCCGAACTAGCATCTGTGACGCGACCGCTGACGGTAAATTGGTCTTGTGCTTGTAGAGAGATACTCATACTCAATAGTAGGAGTAGTAAGAGTTGACGCATGTGGTGTGAGTTGTCGAGTGATTGAATAGTCGGTTGCTCGTCGTTGTTTGTTGTTTCAAAACGTACGCAAAGGTATAGTCGTCTTGCTTAATACCTTCATTTTTCTTATGAATGATCTATTTTTTCGGATGAATCGTTGTATGCACTCCGTAGAAATATCATCTTTCCCTAAATGTTTAATGTCGAAGTAACGATAATAGTCCTATAACTTCTTCACAAAAATTAATAGCTATCTAGGTGTAATGTTCTGAAAGAAGTAACATTGATGTGAATTTGGTTTTTAGAATTACCAATTCCAAAGTCAACAGCTAAATTAAAAATTGAGCGTCTTAATGTAGAATTAGTAGAAACTACAATAGATAAGAACGAAGATGATACATTCTCTTTTGCGTAGAGCTAGTCAAACTTAGACGAACTCATACACACAGTAGTGAATACCGCTTCCTAAAAAGTTTCCTGACACAAAATTGGCAAAGTCTCCATTTTCTTCTTTTCTTAGCCCAAAATATTGTTTTGCCGAAATACCTAACATCCTATTTTCTTTCGGCTTAGCTAACTTTAAACATCAGAGATAAGGCTATTCGTAGTAGATTTTTTCAGCGTTCTAATATTTGTTAATCGCTGAAATAGTCTAACATCTACTGTCTAATATCTAGTGTCTCAAAATCTCAACTATGGGCAATTTTCAACTCAGTACACTCGACATCGTCATCATGGTGACCTACCTTGTCGGCATTATTATTTACGGTATCTCGAAAGGCAAACAATCCGACTCTGAAGACTACTTTCTAGGTGGTCGTTCCATGACGTGGCCCATCGTTGGTATCGCGCTTTTCTCCGCCAATATTTCGAGTTCGACCTTGGTAGGTCTAGCAGGCGATGCGTTCAAAACAAACGTCCACGTCTACAACTACGAGTGGTACGCCGTCATCGTTTTGATCTTTTTTGCCATCTTTTTCTTGCCCTTCTACCTCAAATCAGGTGTCTACACCATGCCAGAATTTTTAGAGCGACGCTACGACAGACGCTCGCGCTACTACTTCTCATTCATCACCGTCGTTGGAAATGTATTGGTCGATACAGCAGCAGGATTGTACGTCGGAAACATTGTTCTTAAGCTACTCTTTCCCGATCTACCCTCTACGACGATCATCATCATTCTAGCAGCGGCAGCAGCAGCGTATACCATTCCTGGTGGTCTAAATTCGGTCATTCAAACCGAAGTGATTCAAGCGATTCTGCTCATCATTGGTTCTATTCTATTGACCTATTTTGCCTTCGATGCTTTGGGTGGCGGTTGGCAGGCGATGATGACAGGCTTGGATGATATGCTTGCTAATGGCGAAGTGGACTTTGGCGATCGAGCCGCTGAGGGGCAATTTATCCCCCAAAACTCCGAAGAAGTCTTTAGCATGGTGCGCCCTGGAAATGATGAATTTATTAAATGGTATCATCTCTTGACAGGTGTTCCGTTACTGGGTTTTTACTTTTGGGCAAACAATCAGTTTATGGTGCAGCGCGTACTCGGTGCGAAAAGCTTAGACCACGGACGTTGGGGCGCATTGTTTGCAGGTCTATTGAAGTTGCCTGTGATTTTCATCATGGTCGTTCCTGGAGTGTTGGCACTTTTACTCTACTCGAAGTTGGATATTTCCGAATTGAATTATGTCGTCACTAGTACTGGTGAAATCTGCGATAATCTAGCCGACTGTCCGAACTTAACGTATCCCGTTTTACTGTTCCAATTGTTGCCGGCAGGTGTGCTAGGTTTAGTTGTGGCAGGTCTGTTGGCAGCAATGATGTCCTCTGTTTCGGCGACCTTCAACT
The DNA here is from genome assembly GCA_964385665.1 of uncultured Saprospiraceae bacterium. Lineage (GTDB taxonomy): Bacteria > Bacteroidota > Bacteroidia > Chitinophagales > Saprospiraceae > JAAUTG01. The sequence continues at coordinate 3,265 of CAYLPW010000040.1, read as the reverse complement.
CCGCGTCGACGCTCATCACGATGGATTTTGTGCGCAATATCAATCCAAACTTGACGAGTAAGCAGCTGGTACGTGCTGGGCAGATTGCGACTTTAGTCTTGGTAGTACTGGCTGCCGCTTGGGTGCCATTTATTGAGAAGGTCAGTGATTCGCTTTGGAATTACTTACAGTTGGTGATTAGTTATACTGCACCACCTGCCGTTTCGACTTTTGTATTGGGTCTATTCTGGAAACGAGCGAATGGCACAGGTTCGATTGCTAGCTTACTATTCGGTTTCGTTTTTGCCATCACCATGTTATCATTACAAATCTATACAGGCGGTTTAGGTGAAGAAGCGCAACCTGCCGAGTGGATACAGGCAGTCACTGGTATTCACTTTTTAACCATGGCGACTATCCTCTTTTTAGCATGTGTCATTGTTCATGTTGTGGTAAGTTTGGCAACAGCAGAACCATTGGAGGAAAAAGTGGAAGCCTACACGTGGAAGAAGCGTTTGTTCCAAGAGGAAACCGAAGAGTTAAAAGGTTTGCCTTGGTATCAGAACTACCGCATTTTGGCAATTATTTTGCTGGTGATTACGGCGATTATTGTAGGGTCGTTTTGGTAGAGGAATAATGAGATAGACGAATTATCTGATGCGATAAGTAAGAAATTGATGAACGGACAATGGGGCAACTGTTGTCCGTTTTTCGATTCCTCACATTTGTTCAGATTTTAGACTACTACTATCATAGCAGAACTAAACTTCAACTATTTCCGTCCAGTCATCAGGATTTCTACAGCTGTGAATAACTGCTAAAATACCCGATAGTTACATATTAGCCGATTCCTTTTATCAACTAGCTATTGAAAATGTAAGCGCATTGGTAGGAGAGCAACATCCTGAATACGCCATCAGGTTGTCCAATCGAGCAAACGTACTATATTATTTACAAGAGTGGGAGCAGACCAAAGAGGTGGGAGCAAGCGCGATAGCTATAGCTGTCGCTGAGTAACGCGTTTAACTCCTTGAAGCAAGGTGTAAAGGCAGTATATTTAACTGGTGCTTACAATTTGGGCAAGGAACAGTAGGGAAAAGATAAGATGACCGAAGATTAAACCTTCATTAAACGCTATTCATTACAGTCCACATCTACATAATCAAAAAGCCACTTCCGAATAATTCCGAAAGCGGCTTAGTTTTCTATCGAAAGACAGTGAATATTAGATCATTGTGTAAGTAGTCTATTGTCTAACGTCTACTGTCTAGCATCTCATCTCTTACGCATTCTCCGCAGCCACATCTTCCCGAATTTTATTCAGCGCAGAACCTGCACGCACCCAGTCAATTTGAGCGGCATTGTAGGTATGTGCCACTTCAAAACGATCGGTTGTACCATCGGAATGCACCAACTCAATCGTCAGATTTTTGCCAGGTTGCATGCTGCTAAAGTCAGGAATATTCACTTTGTCGTCTTGACGCACTTTGTCGTAGTCCGCTGGATTCACAAACGTCAAGGCTAACATACCTTGCTTCTTCAAGTTCGTTTCGTGAATACGTGCAAACGACTTCACCACTACGGCATTGACGCCTAAAAAGCGAGGTTCCATCGCTGCATGTTCTCTCGAAGAACCCTCTCCATAGTTGTCTTCTCCAAAAACGATCGTTCCAATACCAGCATCGCGGTACGTGCGTCCAGAATCTGGAACTGCCATAAAGGTCGCCTCTTTGTCATCAAAGGCATAGTTCGCCACGTGATTGGCTTTGTCGTTAAAATAGTTGATCGCACCAATGAAGCAGTTGTTAGAGATATTCTCCAAATGTCCACGATATTTCAACCACGGTCCTGCCATGGAGATATGATCCGTCGTACATTTTCCTTTTGCTTTCAGTAAGACGCGCATATTCTCCACATCCGACTGCGTAATTGGCTCAAATGGTTCAAGTAGTTGCAAACGGTCAGAATGTGGATCGACCACCACTTCTACCCCACTACCATCCGCTATTGGTGCTTGAAAACCAGGATCATCGACTGCGAATCCTCTTGGTGGCAACTCATAACCTGTTGGTGGATCTAGTCTAATTTCTTCTCCTTTATCGTTCGTCAAGGTATCTGTCATTGGATTGAAACCCAACTCGCCAGATAGCGCAATCGCTGTGACCATCTCTGGCGAACCAACGAAGGCATGGGTATTTGGGTTGCCGTCTGCGCGCTTGGAGAAGTTACGGTTAAAGGAATGCACGATGCTATTTTTCGCTGCTTTCTCTGAACCGGCACGCGCCCACTGTCCGATACAAGGCCCACAAGCATTCGCAAAGACGAGTGCGCCCATCTGCTCCAAAGTGTCAATCAATCCATCCCGCTCAATGGTGAAGCGGACTTGCTCTGAACCTGGCGTGATCGTCAGCTGTGACTTTGGCTTTATGCCTTTTTCCACCGCTTGCTTCGCAATAGAAGCTGCCCGAGAAATATCTTCATACGAGGAGTTCGTACAAGAACCAATTAAGCAATATTCCAGTTCAGTTGGCCAACCATGTTCTGCTGCTGCTTCGCGCATTTTAGAGATCGGCGTTGCCAAATCTGGCGTAAACGGTCCATTTAATAATGGCTCTAACGTCGATAAGTCGATTTCAATCACTTGATCGAAATACTTTTCAGGTTCCGCATAAACCTCTGGATCACCCGTCAAATACTCAGTGATTTCATCTGCCATATCTGCAATCTCCGCACGCTCTGTCGCACGTAAGTAGCGACTCATGGACTCATCGTACCCAAACGTAGACGTCGTTGCGCCAATCTCCGCGCCCATGTTACAGATCGTTCCTTTTCCAGTACAGGACATATTGACTGCGCCTTCGCCAAAGTATTCGACGATAGCTCCAGTTCCTCCTTTCGCACTCACAATGCCAGCCACTTTCAGGATAACATCTTTAGAAGCCGTCCAGCCACTCAATTTCCCAGTCAATTTTACACCAATCAATTTTGGCATTTTCAGTTCCCACGGCATTCCTGCCATCACATCCACAGCATCCGCACCACCGACACCGATAGCCACCATACCGAGTCCACCAGCGTTAGGCGTGTGCGAATCCGTTCCGATCATCATACCACCTGGAAACGCATAGTTTTCCAAAACCACTTGGTGGATAATACCAGCACCAGGCTTCCAAAAACCAACCCCATATTTATTAGAAACAGAAGCTAAAAAATCATAGACTTCTGAGTTGATTTGTTTGGCTACTTGCAAATCTTCATCGGCTTCTACTTTCGCTTGGATCAAATG